>NZ_DJSX01000055.1:0-89037 GCF_002439135.1 Pseudomonas sp. UBA6323
TGTCGACGAACACGCAGGTCAGCTGCGGGCCGATGGCCTTGTGCAGCAGCGCCGCGACCACCGAGGAGTCCACGCCGCCGGACAGGCCGAGCAGCACGTTGGCGTCGCCGACCTGGGCGCGCACGGCGGCCACGGCGTCTTCGACGATGTTGGCCGGGGTCCACAGGGCTTCACAGCCGCTGATCTCCAGCACGAAGCGCGAGAGGATGCGGCCGCCCTGCTTGGTGTGGGTCACTTCCGGGTGGAACTGCACGCCATAGTAGTGGCGGGTGTCGTCGCACATCGCGGCGATCGGGCAACTCGGGGTGCTGGCCAGGACGTGGAAGCCTTCCGGCAGGCGGGTGACCTTGTCGCCATGGCTCATCCACACGTCGAGGCCGAGCACGCCGTCGGCGTCGACATGGTCTTCGATGCCGGCCAGCAGCTGGCTCTTGCCGACCACGTCGACACGGGCGTAGCCGAACTCGCGCAGATCGGAGCCTTCAACCTTGCCGCCGAGCTGCTCGGCCATGGTCTGCATGCCGTAGCAGATGCCCAGTACCGGCACGTTCAGGTCGAACACGGCCTGGCGCGCGCGCGGGCTGTCGGCCTCGTGCACCGACTCCGGGCCGCCGGCGAGGATGATGCCGCGCGGAGCGAAGGCGCGGATGTCCTCGTCGCTCATGTCCCAGGGGTGCAGTTCGCAATAGACGCCGATTTCGCGCACGCGGCGGGCGATCAGCTGAGTGTACTGGGAACCGAAGTCCAGAATGAGGATGCGGTGGGCGTGAATGTCGTGGGCCATGGGCGCCTCTGCGAGGCAGCTGCAAGCCTCAAGCTGCAAGCTGCAAGTTGAAGAAGAAAGCGGCAGCCACGACGCTCGGTAGCTTGTGGCTTGCCGCTTGAAACTTGAAGCTGGGCGGGTTTCAACCCACCCGGTAGTTCGGCGCTTCCTTGGTGATCTGTACGTCGTGCACGTGCGACTCGGCCATGCCGGCGCCAGTGATGCGCACGAACTCGGGCTTGGTGCGCATTTCCTCGACGGTGGCGCAGCCGGTGTAACCCATGGAGGCACGCAGGCCGCCCATCAGCTGGTGAACGATGGCACTCATCGCGCCCTTGTAGGGTACGCGGCCTTCGATCCCTTCCGGCACCAGCTTCTCGGCACCGGCCGAAGAGTCCTGGAAGTAGCGATCCGAGGAGCCTTGCGCCTGGGCCATGGCGCCCAGCGAGCCCATGCCGCGGTAGGCCTTGTAGGAGCGGCCCTGGAACAGCTCGACTTCGCCCGGAGCTTCTTCGGTACCGGCCAGCATGGAGCCGATCATCACGGCGGAGGCGCCAGCGACGATGGCCTTGGACAGGTCACCGGAGAAGCGGATGCCGCCATCAGCGACCAGCGGCACGCCAGTGCCGGCCAGCGCGGCGGCGACATTGGCCACGGCGCTGATTTGCGGTACGCCGACGCCGGCGACGATACGGGTGGTGCAGATGGAACCCGGGCCGATACCGACCTTGACGCCATCGGCGCCGGCTTCGACCAGCGCCTTGGCGGCAGCGCCCGTGGCGATGTTGCCACCGATCACCTGGACTTCCGGGAAGTTCTGCTTGACCCAGCGCACGCGGTCGATCACGCCCTTGGAGTGACCGTGGGCGGTGTCGACGATGATCACGTCGACGCCAGCATTGACCAGCGCACTGACGCGATCACCGGTATCGGCACCAGTGCCGACCGCGGCGCCGACGCGCAGACGGCCCTGGTCGTCCTTGCTGGCCAGCGGGTAGGCCTTGGCTTTTTCGATGTCCTTGACGGTCATCATGCCCTTGAGGGTGAAGGCGTCGTCGACGATCAACACCTTCTCGATACGGTGCTTGTGCAGCAGCTCGCGAACGGTTTCCTTGTCGGCGCCTTCCTTGACGGTGACCAGGCGCTCTTTCGGCGTCATCACGTCACGCACCAGGGCGTCCAGACGGTTCTCGAAGCGCACGTCGCGGGAGGTGACGATGCCCACCAGGTCGCCATTACTCAGCACCGGTACCCCGGAGATGTTGTTCTGCCGGGTCAGCTCGAACAGGTCACGCACTGTGGCGTCGGCCTCGATGGTGATCGGGTCCTTGACTACGCCAGCCTCGAACTTCTTGACCTTGCGCACTTCGGCAGCCTGCTGCTCGATGGTCATATTCTTGTGGATGATGCCGATGCCGCCTTCCTGGGCCATGGCGATCGCCAGGCGCGCTTCGGTGACGGTGTCCATGGCCGCGGACAGCAGCGGGATGTTCAGTTCGATGCCGCGGGTCAGGCGGGTCTTCAGGCTGACGTCCTTGGGCAGTACCTCGGAATAACCGGGGATGAGCAGGACGTCGTCGAAAGTGAGTGCTTCTTGGCTGATGCGCAGCATGGCGGGCTCCCGAGCGGGAAAATAAGAAGCGCGGCATTATACCCAGCGAGGCCTCTGCACTCAATGCAAAGAGTGCCTTCAAGTAGACATGCCAGCAAAACTTTTCATCACCAGGCCTGCACTGAAAAACGGCGGTGCCGACGCCCTCCCTGAGCGGCCAGGCTGCGGGCAACAGGCTCAGGCCGGATCATCCACCCGCACCTGCCTCACCGCAAAGCCCAGGCGTTCGCCGAACTCCTCGACGAAGGCCGGGCGCAGACCGGCCTCCAGCCAGCCGTTGAAGATGAAACCCAGGTTGGAAAACCCACAGGGCTGCAGGAACAGGAAGCCGTTTATGTCATCTTCATGCCCGCATTCGGGGCAGATGAAGTTGTCAGTCTCCCCCGGCCACCATACTTCCAGGCTGTCGAACAACGGCACGCCGACCTCGCGGCGGCATTCGGCGCAGCCCGCTTCTTCGAGAAAGCCGCGCGTCGGTACATAGATGCAGCGGTGGGTGATGATCTCCAGGCCGTTGTGCGGCTGGCCATAGGGCAGCAATTCGGGACGCTGGGCGATACGCCGCGCGCCGGGCCCGATGGCGTAGGCCATACCGTTGCCGCCCTGGCCGCAGGTGGTCGGCAGCGCCTCGACGATCTCCCGCTTGACCAGCCAGCGCAGCATGGCCTGGGCCTTTTGCTCGTGGGCGGGAAGCGTGGAAATCTGCGGGACGAGAATCAGTTGGGCGGTCATGGCGATCAGGCAGCGGCGATGAAAAGACCCGGCAGCTTAGGCGCTGCCGCCAGCAAATCAAGCCTCGCGACAGGCTTGCTCGGCTGTTGCAACTTGCGCACGCGCCACCCAGCGCGCCCGCAGCAGGTCATAACCCCAGTTGAACGCCATGGTGTAGGGCAGGAAGAACAGAATCAGACCGATATCCAGCCAGAAGGCCGCCCACAAGCTGATCGACAGCCACCAGGCAGCCAGCGGCACCAGCACCAGGATCAGCCCCGCCTCGAACAGCAAGGCATGAGCCAGGCGTGCCTTGAACCCGCGATGGAAACCCATACGCCGCTGCGCCTGGTCGAACAGATAATTGAACAGCATGTTCCAGAGCATGGCGATGGTGGAGAACATCAGCGTCAGGGCGCCCATCTGAGCGAGCGGCTTGTCCATCAGCCAGGCCAGCGCCGACGCGCAGACACCTACCGCGATGAACTCGAAGGCCAGTGCATGGCCGACACGCTCCTTGAGGGAGCGCTGCAAGGGCTGAGTCATGGGATGAAGCCTCGTTAAGAAATGCGATGAGCGCTATGATCATCGGCATTACGGTTACCAACAAACCAGCTGCCATCGGGAAAACCGATATGAATCTATCCCCCGATTCACTCCAGGCGTTCGCCCAGGCAGCCAGCTGCGGCTCGCTCAGCGCTGCCGCACGGCGTTTGGGCAAGAGCCAGTCGACCATCAGCGAGGCAGTGGCGCGCCTCGAGCTGGACCTTGGCATCGAGCTGTTCGAGCGCGGCCCACGTCGGCTGCAATTGACCGAAGCCGGCAGCAGCCTGCTGGCTCATGCCGAAGAGGTGCTGGCCGCCAGTGATCGCCTGACTCGCCATGCCGCGAACCTCGCCGCTGGCCAGGAAGCGAAGCTGACCCTGGCGCTGTCGGACGCCTACCAGCCCAAACAGTACCAGGCACGCCTGGTCGAGCTGGACCAGCGCTTCCCCGATCTGGAATTCGAGTGCCTGATCGCCGAGCACGCCGACGTGCTGGACCTGGTCAATCAGGGCCGCGCGCACCTCGGCCTGCTGGCCGCGCAGCCGAACTACCCGCCTGATATCGCTCACGCCGGTGTCGCCGCCAACGCCGAGTTCGGCCTGTTCGTGGCCCGGGAACATCCATTGGCCAGGCAAAAATCGGTCACCAACGAGGATCTGGCCAACTGGCGCGTGCTGCGCCTGAGCAGCGTGGCCAGCAGCGAAACGCCGGCCGACGACCTGCCAGGCAGCGGCGGTCGGTGCTGGTCGGCGCCGGATTACCTGCTGCTACAGGAAATGGCGGCGCTGGGCTTCGGCTGGGCGGCGCTGCCGCGGGAACTGGTCACCAACCATGGCGGCGGGCTGCTGCAGGAGCTGCAATTGCCCGGCTGGCCACGGCACGTGCCGGTCGACGTAGCGTGGTCGCGCCAGCGCGAGTTGCGCCCGGTCGCCGCCTGGTTGCTGGGCCGCCTGCTCGAAGGCACAGCCCCCCAGAGGGAGCGTAATGCTGTTCACTTAAGGTCGTAGGCATTGGCTCCCCTCTCCCATTTATTGGGGGCACGCCTAGTGGAGAGGGGTTGGGGGAGAGGGCCGAAAACTCCGCGAAACTGCCAGCTTCCCCTCGCCGAACGCGGCCTGCCCTCACCCTCTCCCCGGAGGGGCGAGGGGACTAATCGCGCTCGACCGTTTCTTAAGTGAGCAGCATTACCAGTGGGAGCGGACTTGTCCGCGAAGCTTTTCTGCCAACCCATTCGCGGACGAGCCCGCTCCCACAACGGTATGTCCACGCATCGGTCGAACGGGTCGCAGCCGTCGCCTGCTCGGCTTATCATGCTGCCCCATGATCAAAGACCCATTCCAGCGCCTGAACCTCGACCGCGAAGTGCTCAGCGTCAGCCAGCTCAACAACCGCGCGCGTCTGCTGCTGGAGGATGTGTTCTCCGGTATCTGGGTCGAAGGGGAAATCTCCAACCTGGCCCGCCCGGCGTCCGGCCACATCTATTTCACCTTGAAAGACAACCAGGCCCAGGTGCGCTGCGCGCTGTTCCGCCAGAACGCCGCACGCGTACGCCAGGCGCTGCGCGACGGCCTGGCAGTGAAGGTGCGCGGCAAGGTCTCGTTGTTCGAGGGTCGCGGCGACTACCAGTTGATTCTCGATGCCGTCGAGCCAGCCGGTGACGGCGCCCTGCGCCTGGCCTTCGAGGCGCTGAAGGAAAAGCTCGGCGCCGAGGGCCTGTTTTCCACCGAACGCAAGATCGCCCTGCCCGCCCATCCCAAGCGCATCGGCATCGTCACCTCGCCCACCGGCGCGGTGATCCGCGACATCATCAGCGTGTTCCGTCGCCGCGCGCCGCAGGTGGAGCTGAACCTGATTCCCACCGCCGTGCAGGGCCGCGACGCCACCGCACAGATCGTCCGCGCCCTGCAACGCGCCGATGCGCAGGGTTTCGACGCGCTGATCCTGGCCCGCGGCGGCGGCTCGCTGGAAGACCTGTGGTGCTTCAACGAGGAAGCCGTGGCCCGCGCCGTAGCCGCCTGCGTCACCCCCATCGTCAGCGCCGTGGGTCACGAGACGGATGTTTCCATCGCCGACTTCGTCGCCGATATGCGTGCACCGACGCCCTCGGCCGCCGCCGAACTGCTGGCCCCGGACAGCAGCGAACTGGTGCAGCGTCTGCACAGCCTGCAGCGGCGTCTGGTCCTGCACATGCAGGGTCGTCTGGCCCGTGAACGTCTGCGTCTGGAAGGCACCAGCCGACGTCTGCGTCATCCCGGCGAGCGCCTGCGTCAGCAGGCCCAGCGTCTGGACGACCTGGACATGCGCCTGCGCCGCGCCTTCAATCAGCAATTCGCCAGTCAACGCGAGCGCCTGGCCCGTCTCGACGCACGCCTCGCCGCGCAGCATCCGGGCCGTAACCTGGCCCTGCTGCGCCAGCGCCTGGACGGCCTGGCGGCGCGCCTGCCTCGCGCCATGCAGGCACAGCTGCGCAGCCAGCGCCAGCAACTCGGCGCGCTAGCCGCGCAACTGCAGATCGTCAGCCCACTGGCCACTCTTGGCCGCGGCTACGCCATCCTCCTCGACGAGCGCGGTCAGGCCGTGCGCAGCGCCGCGCAGACAGAGCCGGGCCAGCGCCTCAAGGCGCGCCTGAGCGAAGGCGAACTGGACGTGCGCGTCGAAGACAACCACATACAACCGGCGACCCTGTCGCTTCTGGATTGAACCAATGCCAGCATCCCTGCGTAGGAGCGAGCTCTGCTCGCGAAGTTTTTTCAACCTGCACGTTCGCGAGCAGGGCTCGCTCCTACGAGCACTCTGCGTAAGCCTATTGACCCTTTTCCTCGCCCTGCCCGCCCATGCCGAAGGCTTCATCACCCGCCTGCTGAACAAGCCGGTACCGGGCGGTGTGGCCGTGGTCGATCTGGGCAACCCGGCGCAGGCGCCCAAGGTGCGCTATCAGGGCAAGCCGGTGCTGACCGTGCGCGAGGACGGCCAGCGCTGGATCGCCATTGTCGGCATCCCGCTGAGCGTCAAGCCCGGCACCCAGCAGGTGGACGTCGAGGGCGGCCGGACGCTGAGCTTCCAGGTCGGCGCCAAGCACTACACCGAGCAGCGCATCACCATCAAGAACCAGCAACAGGTCACGCCCAACGCGGAGAATCTCAAGCGTATCGAGCGCGAGCTGGCCGAGCAGACTCGCGCCTATCAACAGTTCAGCGCGCGCCAGCCGAGCAACCTGCTGTTCGACAGGCCGGTCAACGGCCCGCTGTCGAGCCCCTTCGGCCTGCGCCGCTTCTTCAACGGCGAGGAGCGCAACCCGCACTCGGGCCTGGACTTCGCCGCCAACCGCGGCACGCCGATCAAGGCGCCGGCAGCGGGCAAGGTGATCCTGGTCGGCGACTATTTCTTCAATGGCAAGACGGTGTTCGTCGACCACGGTCAGGGCCTGATCAGCATGTTCTGCCACCTGTCGGAGATCGGCGTGAAGGTCGGCGACGAGCTGGCCCGCGGCGGCGTGCTCGGCAAGGTCGGCGCCACCGGCCGCGCGACCGGCCCGCACCTGCACTGGAACGTCAGCCTCAACGATGCGCGGGTCGACCCGGCGATCTTCATCGGCGCGTTCAAGCCATAAACCGAGGTACTTGCGCGCCGCCGCAGGTTAGCGTCTAACCTGACGGCGACCCGCTGACCGACGATTGCCCGACCGCACCGAGGAGCCACCATGATCACCGTCCACCACCTGAACAACTCGCGCTCGCAGCGCATCCTCTGGCTGCTCGAAGAGCTGGGCGTCGACTACCAGATCAAGCGCTACGAGCGTGACCCGAAAACCATGCTCGCTCCGCCGGAACTACGCGCGGTGCACCCGCTGGGCAAGTCGCCGGTGGTCACCGACGGCGAGCTGACCCTGGCCGAATCCGGCGCCATCATCGACTACCTCGCCAACCGCTACGGCCCGCACCTGCTACCAGCTGCCGATAGCCCCGAGCGCCTGCGCTGCACGTACTGGCTGCACTACGCCGAAGGCTCGGCCATGCCGCCGCTGCTGCTCAAGCTGGTGTTCGACAAGATGGAAAGCAGCCCGATGCCCTTCTTCGTCAAACCTATCGCCCGCGGCATCGCGCAGAAGGTCAAGAGCGCTTTCGTCGCGCCGCAGCTCAAGCTGCATCTCGATTATCTGGAAAGCGAGCTGGGCAAGAGCACCTGGTTCGCCGGCGAGCAGTTCAGCGCCGCCGATATCCAGTTGAGCTTCCCGCTGGAAGCCGCCGCCGCTCGCGCCGGCCTGGACGCCAGCCGCCCACGCCTGATGGCCTTTCTCGAACGCATCCATGCCCGCCCCGCCTACCAACGCGCCCTGGAAAAAGGCGGCGAATACGCCTACGCCAAGTGATGTCCTGCTCGGCGCCGGGCCACACGCGCCGATCAGCCACCAGGCGTTATCGCGACTGACTGCAGACGCACACAGCCGATGCTGACGCGCTTGCCCGCCAGCAACCCGTGTTTGCTAAGGTACGCGCGCCATCGCGCGGCGCGCCCGCGGCGGCGGTCATGAAACGAGCGAGAGACGCGATGAAAGAACAGTACCAGGCCACCCTCGCGTGGCTTCAGCAATACCCCGAGCTGCACACCCTGATCAGCCTGAGCCTACTGATTCTCGGTGCCTGGATCGCCAATTGGGTGGTCAAGCGCATTCTCGTGCGTGGCATCTACCGCGCGCTGCGTTCGACCAGCATCGGCCAGGACAAGGTACTCAGCCACTCCCACGTGGTGCGCCGCCTGGCCAACATCGTGCCGGCGCTGATCCTCACCGCTGGCATCAAGGTGATCCCGCATTTGCCCGAGGCCGTGGTCACGGTGGTGCAGAACGTCTGTAGCGCCTTCATCATCCTGACCATCGCCCTGGCCATCGCCGGCGTACTGAACCTGATCAACACGCTCTACCAGCGCCGCCCCAACGCGCATTTGAAGCCCATCAAGGGTTATATCCAGGTGGTGACCATCGTCATCTACGCCATCGCGGCGATCCTGATGGTGGCCGCGCTGATCGACCGCTCGCCGCTGATCCTGCTCTCCGGCCTCGGCGCCATGGCCGCCGTGCTGATGCTGATTTTCCAGGACACCCTGCTGTCGCTGGTGGCCAGCGTGCAGATTTCCTCCAGCGACATCATCCGCGTCGGTGACTGGGTGGAAATGCCGCAGCTCAATGCCGATGGCGACGTGATCGACATCGCCCTGCACACGGTCAAGGTGCAGAACTTCGACAAGACCATCACCACCATCCCGACCAAACGCTTCATCAGCGACCCATTTAAGAACTGGCGCGGCATGCAGGAATCCGGCGGTCGCCGGATCAAGCGCGCGCTGTACCTGGATCAGACCAGCGTGCACTTTCTCAACGATGAAGAAGTCGCCCGCCTGCGCCGCTTCATGCTGCTCGACGAATACCTCGACCGTAAGGACCAGGAGCTGCAGGACTGGAACACCAAGCTGGCCGAGCACGGCAAGGAAGCGGTCAACACCCGCCGCATCACCAACATTGGCAGCTTCCGCGCCTACGTCGAGCACTACCTGCGGCACAACCCGAACGTCCACCAGAACATGACCCTGCTGGTGCGCCAGCTCAGCCCGACCGCCGACGGCCTGCCGCTGGAAATCTACTGTTTCACCAATACCGTGGCATGGAGTGCCTATGAGGGTATCCAGTCGGACATCTTCGACCATCTGCTGGCCATCCTCCCTGAATTCGGCCTGCGCGTGTTCCAGCACCCGAGCGGCGCAGACATGCGCGAGCTGCGCCCGTCTTTGCACCTAACGCCTTAGAGCCTGCACCTCGCTGCGGGAGCCAGCTTGCTGGCCCCGATCGCGTCGTGGCCGGTGGTGGCGCGATCGCTGCGCAATCAAAGCCCGATGTTCCGACAATTCCCGCAACAAAAAGCTTCCTGCCGACCGTAGACGCGTTTTTTCACCAATTTTCTTAACGTACTTGCCAGCTTTTTTCACAATAGTTAGGGTTGGCTTCATGAACATCTGGCAAACCCTCATCACTCTTCGGCAACACGCCAATCTCTGCCTGGTCGCCCAACGACTGCGCTAGGGTCTGCCGACCCCGAATCTCTCTGCTTCCTTCAGCTCTTTATTTTCAGCACGGCCTGCTTGGCCTTCGCGTTCAGGATTGATTCATGAGCATGCTCAAAGACCCGTCGAAGAAATACCGTCCGTTCACTCAGATCCAGATTCCCGACCGCACCTGGCCAGACCAGATCATCGACAAGGCGCCGATCTGGCTGTCCACCGACCTGCGTGACGGCAACCAGTCGCTGATCGAGCCGATGGACGCCGAGAAGAAGATGCGCTTCTTCAAGTGCCTGCTGGCGGTGGGTCTGAAGGAAATCGAAGTGGGCTTTCCGTCCGCTTCGCAGACCGACTTCGACTTCGTGCGTGAGCTGATCGAAGGCGGCCACATCCCCGACGACGTGACCATCCAGGTGCTGACCCAGGCCCGTGACGACCTTATCGAGCGCACCTTCGAGTCGCTCAAGGGCGCCAAGAAGGCCATCGTTCACTACTACAACGCCTGCGCGCCGAGCTTCCGCAAGATCGTCTTCAACCAGGACAAGGCCGGCGTGAAAGCCATCGCCGTGGCCGCCGGCACCACCATCAAGCGCCTGGCCGACGCCGCGCCTGAGACCCAGTGGGGCTTCGAGTACTCGCCGGAAGTGTTCAGCAGCACCGAAATCGACTTCGCCGTCGAGGTGTGCAACGCAGTGATCGACGTGTTCCAGCCTACCCCGGCCAACCCGCTGATCCTCAACCTGCCAGCCACCATCGAATGCGCCACGCCGAACAACTACGCCGACCAGATCGAATGGTTCGGCCGCCACGTGAACAAGCGCGACAGCGTGCTGATCAGCGTGCACACCCATAACGACCGCGGCACCGGCGTCGCTGCCTCGGAGTTGGCCGTCATGGCCGGCGCCGATCGCGTCGAAGGCTGCCTGTTCGGCAACGGCGAGCGCACCGGCAACGTCTGCCTGGTGACCCTGGCGCTGAACCTCTACACCCAGGGCGTCGACCCGCAGCTGGACTTCTCCGACATCGACGCGGTGCGCAAGGTGGTCGAGGACTGCAACCAGATTCCGGTGCACCCGCGCCATCCGTACGTCGGCGACCTGGTCCACACCGCTTTCTCCGGCTCGCACCAGGACGCCATCCGCAAGGGCTTCGCCCAGCAGAAGGAAGATGCGCTGTGGGAAGTGCCGTACCTGCCGATCGACCCGGCCGACATCGGCCGCGATTACGAGGCGGTGATCCGTGTGAACAGCCAGTCCGGCAAGGGCGGCATCACCTTCCTGCTCGAGCAGGAATACGGCATCAACCTGCCGCGCCGCATGCAGATCGAGTTCAGCCAGGTGGTGCAGCGTGAAACCGACCGCCTGGGTCTGGAGATGACTGCCGCGCAAATATACAAGTTGCTCGAGACCGAATACCTGCAAGCGCGCAGCCCCTACGCCCTGAAAGGTCATCGTTTGCAGGAAGAGAACGGTACCAGCGCAGTCGACGTGGAAGTCGTCGAGGGCGGTGAGAACCATCATTGGCGTGGCATCGGCAAGGGCCCGCTGGAAGCGCTGGCCGCAGCCCTGCCGGTGGCCATCGAAGTCATGGACTACAGCGAACACGCTATTGGCGCTGGCGCCAATGCCAAGGCTGCGGCCTACATCGAGCTGCGCGTCAACGGCGGCCGCGCTCTGCACGGCATCGGTATCGACGAGAACCTGACCACGGCCAGCTTCCGTGCCCTGTTCAGTGCACTCAACCGCGCCCTGAGCCAGAGCGAGTCGCAAGCGGCCTGATCCATCGACGCTGGACACAAGAACGCCGGGCAATGCCCGGCGTTCTTGTATGCGTATCTGGCCGTCTCGAGCGTAGGGCGGGTGAAACCCGCCACATGGACCCGGCGGGTGCACCCGCCCTACCGACTTTGGTAGCCCGGATGCAATCCGGGAAGCAGCATTCAGATATCGAAAATCATCAGCACCGCGAACATCAGCGCAGCCAGGCCGAGGGTGAACAATAGGCCGATGCCGGCCGCACGCCAGTTGGATAGGAACGCACCGCCGGCCTCGACATGTTGTTTGAGGTCAGCCTCCTGCAGATTCTTCGCCAGCATGATCATCGCCATCAGTTGCGCGACGGCGAACGGCAGCGCCGGCACTTCCTCCGGCAACACGAAAGCCAAGACCAAGGTGACGATCAGAAGCACGACGGAAATGCCCCAGACCATCGCCACTCGATGCGCCTGACCGAGCAATTGCAGGTTATGCGCCAGCAGCCAGGCACCGGCCAGCGGCGTGCCGATAAAGGTCGCCAGACCGACGCCGGCGATGCTGTAAAGCGGCTGCTGCTGTGTAGTGGCTTGCTGCAGGTCGGCCTGCGGTGTCTGGAAGGGATTGCTCTGCTGTACGTCCATGTTCATGTAGCTCCTGATCAGTTCAAGGTGAAGACATCTGCATCCAGATGCGCAGGGAAGCGCTCGCGATAGGCAGCCAGTGCCTCGCTGGACAGCCGAAGACGGAACACGCCATCGTCCTCACCTGCCGCCAACAATGACTCGCCCTGGAAATCCAGCACCTGGGAATCGCCAGTATACGCGTGCCCTTTGCCATCCTCGCCGACCCGGTTCACAGCCGCGACATAGCACAGGTTCTCGATAGCCCGCGCCGGCAGCAGACGATTCCAGTGCTGGCGGCGAGCGCCCGGCCAGTTGGCGGTATACAGCAGCAAATCGGTGCCCTGCGGGTCGCGGCTCCATACCGGAAAGCGCAGGTCGTAGCAGATCAGCGGGCGCACACGCCACCCCTTGAGCTCCAGCACTACTTGCTCATCGCCGGCGCTGTAGTGCTTGTGCTCGCCGGCCATGCGGAACAGATGGCGTTTGTCGTAATGCGCCAGTGAACCATCCGGGCGCGCCCAGAGCAGGCGATTACGGTAGCTGCCATCAGCCTCCTGGATGATCAGGCTGCCGCAGACCACCGCATCAATGCGCTGCGCCTGCTCGCGCAACCACTGCGTAGTGGGGCCGCCCTCGGCTTCGGCCAGTTCGGCCGAGTCCATGGAGAAACCGGTGCTGAACATCTCCGGCAATATTACCAGATCGGCGCCGCGTGCCTGCTCCAGCAAGTGCTCGAAATGATGGCGGTTGGCGACCGGGTCATGCCAGGCCAGGGTGGTCTGGATCAGCGCCAGTTCAAGATCGGGTTTGTTGCTCATTGGAGCGCCTCGCTCGTCGTAGGGCGGGTGGAACCCACCAACACCTCAGAGGCGGGTTGCACCCGCCCTACCATCACACCGCGCATAGCTTCTCGGCCGCCTGGCGCAGGGTTTCCTCACGCTTGGCGAAGCAGAAGCGCACCAGACGCATATCCTCGGGCGCGGACTGGTAGAACACCGACACCGGGATCGCCGCGACGCCATGCTCGCGAGTCAGCCACTCGGCCATGGCCACGTCGTCCAGATCGGGGCGAATCGCCGAATAGTCGGCCAGCTGGAAGTAGGTACCCGGAGCGCGGGTGAAGGTGAAGCGCGAGCCGGCCAGCAGGTCGCAGAACAGGTCGCGCTTGGCCTGATAGAAAGCCGGCAGCTCTTCGACATGTTCGGGGTGCGCGGCCATGAACTCGGCCAGACCGAACTGCAGCGGCGTCACCCCACAGAAATTAACGTACTGGTGGATCTTGCGCAGCTCGGCGGTCAATGCGGGCGGCGCCACCACGTAGCCGGTCTTCCAGCCGGTGACGTGGTAGGTCTTGCCGAAGGAGCTGACCACGAAGGCGCGCCGGTACAGCTCCTCGTGCGCCAGCACGCTGGCATGGCGGGCGCCGTCGAAGATCAGGTGCTCGTAGACTTCGTCGCTGATCACATGGATATCGCGACCACGAATCAGCTCGGCCAGCTTGTCCAGATCAGCACGCGTCAGCAGAGCGCCGCTGGGGTTGTGCGGTGAGTTGAGAAAGATCAGGCGGGTACGCGGGCTGATGGCATCGGCCAGGCGCTGCCAGTCCACGGCGAAATCCGGCAATGCCAGCGGCACATGCACGCAGCGCCCGCCGGCCAACTCCACCGACGGCTCGTAACTGTCGTAGCAAGGGTCGAGCACGATGGTTTCATCGCCCGGACGGATGAGCGCCTGCACCGCGCAAAAGATCGCCTCGGTGGCGCCGGGGGTGATGGTGATCTCGCTGTTGGCATCACGCTGCACGCCGTAGCTGCGGGCGATCTTGGCCGCAACCTGCTGGCGCAAACTCGGCAGTCCGGTCATCGGCGAATACTGGTTGCGCCCTTCCATGAGGTGGCGCGCCACTGCTTCGCGCAGTGCCTGCGGCCCGTCGAAATCGGGGAAGCCCTGGGACAGATTGATCGCGCCAGTCTCCAGAGCGAGCTGGGACATCCGCGTGAAGATGGTGGTGCCGACGTTGGGCAGTTTGCTGACGAGCATCGCGACCTCCTACGAAGAACTAGGCAAGCCGCGAGGATAGCCGAAGGGCGCCATAGGCGGCACCCGCAGTGCTTATGAAAAAGAGCTGGAAGCTTATGCCGTGCACGCCGAGCGATGCCCGGCGTGCACGCTTCTGCGGAGCTTACTTGCGCTTGTCCTTGCGCTTCTTCTCGGCCTTCTTGTGGTGGCTCATCAGGCGGCGCTTCTTGTTCACCTGGCGATCGGTGAGCTTGTTCTTGTTGCCCTCGTAGGGGTTGTCGCCGCCCTTGTACTCGATGCGGATCGGCGTACCCACCAGTTTCAGCACGCGGCGGAAGGTATTTTCCAGGTAGCGGCTGTAGGCGCGCGGTACGGCGTCGACCTGGTTACCGTGGATCACGATCAGCGGCGGGTTGGCACCGCCCAGGTGGGCATAGCGCAGCTTGATGCGGCGACCGTTGACCAGGGGCGGCGCGTGGTCGCTGACGGCATCTTCGAGAATCTGCGTGAGGCGGCTGGTGGGCCAGCGGGTGATGGCCGATTTGAAGGAGGCCTGCACCGACTTGTACAGATGGCCAACGCCGGTGCCGTGCAGGGCGGAGATGAAGTGGATGTCGGCGAAGTCGACGAAGAACAGCCGGCGCTCCAGCTCGGTCTTCACGTAGTCCTTCTGCCCCTGGTCCATGCCGTCCCACTTGTTCAGGGCGATGACCAGGGCGCGGCCGCTTTCCAGCACGAAGCCGAGCAGGTTGAGGTCGTGATCGACCACGCCTTCGCGGGCGTCCATGACGAACACCACGACGTTGGAGTCCTGGATGGCCTGCAGCGTCTTGACCACCGAGAACTTTTCCACCGCCTCGAAGATCTTGCCGCGACGACGTACGCCGGCGGTGTCGATCAGGGTGTACTTCTCGTCGTCACGCTCGAACGGGATGTAGATGCTGTCACGGGTGGTGCCGGCCTGGTCATAGACGATCACCCGCTCTTCGCCGAGCATGCGGTTGACCAGGGTCGACTTGCCGACGTTGGGGCGGCCGATGATGGCCAGCTTGATGCCGTCCTTCTCGCTCGGGCCGGGAATGCGCTTGGCCTCCTGGCCTTCCAGCACTTCTTCCTCCTCGGCGCCCTCTTCCGGCTCGCCGGCATCCTTGGGGAAAGCGCCGAGCACCACTTCGAGCATCTGGGTGATGCCGCGACCATGGGCACCGGCAATCGCCAGCGGTTCGCCCAGGCCCATGGGGCTGAATTCGGCACGGGCCAGGTCGACGTCTAGGTTATCGACCTTGTTCACCACCAGGAAGCTCTGCTTGTTACGACGGCGCAGGTGCTCGCCGATCATCTGGTCGGAGGCGGTCATGCCGGCACGCGCGTCCACCAGGAACAGCACGGCATCGGCCTCTTCGATGGCCTGCAGCGACTGCTCGGCCATCTTCGCGTCGATGCCTTCCTCGTCACCGGAAATACCGCCGGTGTCGATCACGATATAGGTGCGCCCCTGCCACTTCGCCTCGCCATACTGGCGGTCGCGGGTCAGACCGGACAGGTCGCCGACGATGGCGTCGCGGCTGCGGGTCAGGCGGTTGAAGAGTGTGGACTTGCCGACGTTCGGCCGGCCCACCAGGGCAATTACGGGAACCATCAGGCTATCCACTTGAGTTAATTCAGAAAATGCAAAGGCCGCTGCATGGGCAGCGGCCGGGATACTTCGTGCTGCCAGATATAGGGCAGCATAGCCACAGAAGCCGTTCAGTATCTCGCGAGCTAGAGCGAGACAAGGCAAAAACAGGCGAGGAAGCGGAGTTTACAGCTGTAAATGAGCATTCCGAGCCTGTTTTTAACGCAGTATCGCCGACGCGCAGCAGATACTGGGCGGCTTCTTCACTTGATGGTCAGTGCCACCAGCTTGCCGCTGTTGCCATAGACATACAGCCAGTCACCCACCACCAGCGGCTGGGCACGCAGGCCATCGCTGTCGATGCGGGTACGGCCAACGAAGCGACCATCGACCTGGCTCAGCAGGTGCAGATAGCCCTCGAAGTCACCCACGGCGACATAGCTGGAGAACACCGCCGGGCCCGAGAGCTGGCGGCGCGCCATCGAATCATTGGTCCACAGGGCCGAGGCGCTGCGCTCGTCGATACCTTCGACGGTGCCACTGGCATGGCTGACGTAAACGTTGCCGAAGCCCTGAGCGACGCCTACCGAGCTGGAGGCCTCGCGCTGCCACAGCACGCGGCCGGACTCCAGGTCCATGGCCGCGACACGGCCCTGGTAGCTCACGGCGTAGACGGTGCCGCCGGACAGCAGCAGGCCGCCGTCGATATCCACCACGCGCTCCAGCTCGGAACGGCCTTGCGGAATGGCAATGCGCTGCTCCCAGACCGGCAGACCACGCTGGGCATCCACCGCGACCACCTTGCCGCTGGACAGGCCGGCGACCACCAGGCGGTTGGTCACCAGCGGCGCGCCGGTACCGCGCAGGGTCAGTACGGCCGGGGTGTTCTCGACGATCCAGCGCTGGCTGCCGGTGCTGGCATCGAAAGCGATCAGACGGTCGTCCTGGGTCTGCACCACGACGATGTCGCCATTGCTGGCCGGCGCCGCCAGTACTTCGCTGGTCACGCGCGAGCGCCATTGCTCTTCGCCGTCACTGGAGTCCAGGGCGATCACTTCGCCCTTGAGCGTACCCAGCAGCACCTGGCCGTAACCGACGCCAATGGCACCGGAAACCGGGATTTCGAGTTTCTTGCGCCAGATGACCTTGCCGCTGGTGCGGTCCATGGCCATGACCACGCCTTCAACGTCGGCAGCGTAGATCACGTCGCCTTCGATGGCTGGAACCAGCATGTTGAAGGTTTCACCCTGACCGTCGCCAATCGAGCGGCTCCACTCGGTACGCAGCTCGACTTCAGCGTCGAACTTGGTCAGTTCGGCGGGCGGCAGTTCCTTCTTGCTATTGCTGCTGCAACCCACGGCCAGAACGGCCAGAGCCAGCAGTGCGGCATTCTTCCAACGCATCACGTCACGCATCCCCTTTTGCCAGGTCGTCCAGCTTCATCTGCAGGCCACCGACGGCGGCGTCTTCGGCCAACGCATCCTTGGCCTTCTGATAGGCGGCGTGCGCGTCGTCGCTGCGACCCTGCTGTACCAGCAGGTCGCCCTTGAGCTCTTCGCGGCTGGCGAGGTAGGCATCCTCGACCTTACTGTCGAGCAGCTTCAGCGCATCATCGGTTTTGTCCTGGGCCGCCAGCACACGGGCCAGACGCTGACGTGCCAGCTCCTCGAGCGTGGCGTCGGCCGGCTTGTCGAGAACGCGCTGCAGCGCGGCCGCGGCATCGTCGAGGCGATCCGCTTCGACGGCGACCTTGGCGACGAACAGGCTGCCGTACTGGGCGTAGTGGCTACCGCCAAATTCGCTGTCGAGCTTGCCGGCCAGTTCGGCGACTTTCGCGGCGTCGGGCTTGCCGGCCGGGTCCAGCGCCGTTTCCAGCAATTGCTGATAGAGCACCGAGGCGCCTTGCGCCTGATTGTCCTGGTACTTCTGCCAGCCCTGCCAGCCGAATACAGCCACCAGCGCCAATACGCCACCGGCCAGCAAAGGCTTGCCGTTGCGATCCCACCAGTCCTTGATTTGCGCGATCTGTTCGTCTTCGGTCTGCATGTCTAACCCCGTACTCCTAATCGAGAGCCTGCTCAGGCCTGCTGGCAGGCAGCCAGATGCTCAGCCAGAGCATCCCAGGCAACACTTTGTTGTTCACTGTCGTCGCGCAGCGGCTTGCAACCTACCACGCGCCCCGCCAATTCGTCGTCCCCCAGAATCAGCGCATAACGTGCGCCGCTCTTGTCGGCTTTCTTGAACTGGCTCTTGAAACTGCCGCCACCGGTGTTGAGCAACAGGCGCAGCCCCGGTAGCTCGTCGCGCAGACCCTCGACCAGAGTCAATGCCGCCAGCTCTGCCGCTTCACCAAAGGCGCAGACGTAGACATCGGCGGCGCGATTAAGCTCGGCCGGCAACAGGTCCAGGGTTTCCAGCAGCAGAACCAGGCGCTCGATACCCATGGCGAAACCGACGCCCGGCGTAGCCTTGCCACCCAGCTGCGTCACCAGGCCATCGTAGCGGCCACCGGCGCACACCGTACCCTGGGCGCCAAGCTTGTCGGTGACCCACTCGAACACGGTGCGGTTGTAGTAATCCAGGCCACGCACCAGCTTGTGGTTGATCTGGTAGCGAATGCCGGCGGCATCCAGACGCGCTTTGACGCCCTCGAAGTGCAGGCGCGATTCCTCGTCGAGGTAGTCGCCCAAGGTCGGCGCACCGACCAGCAGCGCCTGAGTCGTCTCGTTCTTGCTATCGAGGATGCGCAGCGGGTTGGTGGTCAGCCGGCGCTGACTGTCTTCGTCGAGCTGATCGAAACGCTCCTGCAGGTAGGCCACCAGGGCGTCGCGATAAGCCGCGCGCGCCTCGCTGGAACCCAGGCTGTTGAGCTGCAGGGTCACCGCATCGGCCAGGCCGAGCTGCTTCCACAGACGCCAGGTGAGCACGATCAGCTCGGCATCGACGTCCGGCCCCGGCAGGTTGAAGGCTTCCACGCCGACTTGGTGGAACTGGCGATAGCGGCCCTTTTGCGGCTTTTCGTAGCGGAACATCGGGCCCGCGTACCAGAGTTTCTGCACCTGGCCGCCACCGGACAGACCATGCTCGAGCACGGCACGCACGCAGCCGGCGGTGCCTTCGGGGCGCAGGGTCAGGGATTCTTCGTTGCGGTCGAGGAAGGTGTACATCTCCTTGTCGACCACATCGGTGCCTTCGCCGATACCGCGAGCGAACAGCTCGGTGTACTCGACGATGGGCAGGCGGATTTCCTTGTAGCCATAGCCATCGAGCAGGCTGACCAGCGTACTTTCCAGGTAGCGCCAGGCAGGCGTCTGCTCCGGCAGGATGTCGTTCATGCCACGAATGGCTTGCAGGGACTTGCTCAATTGTCTTCCTTACGCACGGATCAGCTGCGCACGATCACGGCAGCATCGGCGGCAGCCTTTTCGGCCGCCTTGTCGCGGATGAGCTTCTCCAGCTCGTCCACCAGATTTTCGTTGGTCAGCTTCGAGGCCGGCTTGCCATCGATATAGACCAGGTTGTTCGGGCTACCGCCGGTAAGGCCGACATGCGCCTCTTTGGCTTCGCCGGGACCGTTGACCACGCAGCCGATCACCGCCACATCCAGCGGCACCAGCAGATCCTCGACGCGAGCTTCCAGCTCGTTCATGGTCTTGACCACATCGAAGTTCTGCCGCGAGCAGCTCGGGCAGGCGATGAAGTTGATGCCACGCGAGCGCAGGCGCAGGGACTTGAGGATGTCGAAACCGACCTTGATCTCCTCCACCGGATCGGCGGCCAGGGAGATGCGGATGGTATCGCCAATACCTTCGGCCAGCAGCATGCCCAGGCCGACTGCCGACTTGACCGTACCGGAGCGCAGGCCACCGGCCTCGGTGATCCCCAGGTGCAGCGGCTGCTCAATCTGCTTGGCCAGCAGGCGATAAGCCTCGACGGCCATGAATACGTCGGAAGCCTTTACGCTGACCTTGAAATCGGGGAAGTTCAGGCGATCCAGGTGCTCGACATGGCGCAGGGCGGACTCGACCAGCGCTTCTGGCGTCGGCTCGCCGTATTTCTTCTGCAGATCCTTCTCCAGTGAACCGGCGTTGACGCCGATGCGGATCGGGATGCCCTTGTCGCGCGCAGCCTCGACCACCGCCTTGACGCGGTCCTCACGGCCGATGTTGCCCGGATTGATACGCAGGCAGTCGACGCCCAGCTCAGCCACGCGCAGGGCGATCTGATAGTCGAAGTGAATATCGGCCACCAACGGCACACGCACCTGCTGCTTGATACGGCCAAAGGCCTCGGCGGCGTCCATGTCCGGCACGGAAACGCGCACGATATCGGCGCCGGCATCTTCCAGACGACGGATCTGCGCTACGGTGGCGGCCACATCGTTGGTGTCGGTATTGGTCATGCTCTGCACGGCAATCGGCGCATCGCCGCCGACCGGTACCGAGCCAACCCAGATCTTGCGCGACTGTCGGCGCTTGATCGGCGATTCGCAATGCATGCTTTACATCCCCAGTGTCAGGCGCGCGGTTTCGCCAGAGATATGCGGCGTGACGTCAACGCTTTCACCGTTGTAGGTCACCTGAGCGCCCCGGGCAAAGCCCAGGTGTAACTTCAGCGGCGCCTTGCCGGTCAGTTCGATGCGCTCGCCGCTACGCTTGAGGGCGCTAACCAGGACCTTGCCATCGGCATCGGTCACCTGCGTCCAGCAATCGGCGGTGAACTGCACATTGAGTGCGCCCTGCCCTGCCGGCACCGCTACAGGTGCAGCAGGCTCAGCGGCGGGAGCCGGCGCGGTGGCGGTCACTGCCGGCTGATTCTGTTCGGTAGCAAGCGGGGTCTCCGGCGCGGCTTCGGCAGCCTCACCCACAGTCGCCGCGGACTCGGCAGCAGGCTGTTCGGCGGCACCGCTGCCTTCCGGGGTTTCGCCCGGTTCGACCGGCAGCAACAGCGGGCTGCTCTGCTCATCGCCCTGAGCGGCAACGACAGCCTGATCTTCCGGCTCGGCGAGCGAGTGCACCTGTGTGGTGCCATCGGCCCCCTCTACTTCCACATGCTCAAGCCCCAGATCAGCCAGACTGGTCACCGAACGGCCCTGGTCCTGCCACCAGACAAAACCACCGCCTATCAATGCCAGCAGCAACAGAAAACTGACCAGACGCAGGATACTCTGCGAATAACGTACGGGCTCTTCGATACGGCCCAGTGCATGCACGCTGCTGCCGGTGGCGTCGGTGCCGGTGAACTGATCGAACTCCATCACCAGACGGTTCTGATCCATTTCGAGCAGCTTGGCGTAAGCACGAATGTAGCCACGGGCAAACGTGGTGCCCGGCAGCTTGTCGAAAGCACCGGCCTCGAGCTGGGTGAGACGCTGCGGAGTCAGATTGAGCTGAGCCGCTACTTCGGCGACGCTCCAGCCCTTGAGCTCACGGGCCTGCCGCAGGCTTTCGCCCGGATTGTTCGGCGTCGGCTGAGTCACTTCGCTATGCGCGGCTTTCATTTTTGCCCCGAAACAAATTGCTGATATTCCTGAGAAGCCGGATACAGGCGCCGTAATTGCAGCCCCAGGCTGGCTGCCCGGTCACGGTCCTCGAATATCTCGGCCAGTCGCGCGCCCAGGAGCAGGCTGCGAGCGCTTTGCGGCGCCATTTCGCTGTAGCTGTCGTAGTAGCGACGCGACGGCACGTACTCCTTGTCCTCGTAGGACAGCAGCGCCATTTCCAGCAACGCGCGCGGCTGGCGGCTGCTGAGGCGCAACGCACGCTGGAAATACTCTTTGGCCTGCTCACGCTGACCGAGTTGCAGAGCCGTCATACCAAGGTTCTCGAACACTCGGGAGCGCTCGGGATAGAGATTGTCCTCGGCGGCCTTGAGGTAGGTGCTCATGGCCTCCTGATAGCGCTTCTGCTCGAACAGGAAACCGCCGTAATTGTTCAGCAGACGGGCATCCGCTGGCCGCTGGGACAGCGCCTTGCGAAAATGCTCGTCGGCCAGTTTCGGCTCCATTTCCAATTGAAAGGCCATGGCCAGCGCGGCATGAGCATCGGCATTGGAGGAGTCAAGCTCCAGCGCGTTCTTCAACGGTACCTTGGCGAGCTGGGTATCGCCCTGCTGGATATAGGCGATGCCTAGCTGGACATAGGCATCACGTGCTTCGTCACGCCCTTTCGCCGTACGCATGGGGTCGACATCGCCGGTGGTCACACACCCACCGAGCAGGCTGGCAACGAGCAATAACAGCGCAGGGCGCAAGGTCATGGACATCCTCTCTTCAATTTCGATTGGCGGTGGCGCGAGGCTCTTGCGCCTCGCTGCCCAGCTGACGCACGGCGATATAACGCTCGCTGCGCCGAGTACGGTCCATGACCTGGCCAACCAGTTGGCCGCACGCGGCGTCGATATCGTCACCACGGGTGGTGCGTACCGTGACGTTATGCCCGGCCTTGTGCAACAGGTCCTGGAAGCGGCGAATGGCGTTATTGCTCGGCCGCTCGTACCCCGAGAAGGGGAAGGGATTAAACGGAATCAGGTTGATCTTGCAAGGTACATCGGCCAGAAGTGCGATCATCTGCTCAGCATGCTCGGGCTGATCGTTGACGCCCTTGAGCAGGGTGTACTCGATGGTCAGCACACGCTTCTCGCCCAGTTTGGAGATGTAGCGCTTGCAAGCCGCCAGCAGCATGTCCAGCGGATACTTCTTGTTGATCGGCACCAGCTGGTTGCGCAGCTCGTCGTTGGGCGCGTGCAGCGACAGGGCCAGCGACACGTCGATCACTTCGGCCAGCTTGTCGATCATCGGCACCACGCCGGAGGTGGACAAGGTCACCTTGCGCTTGGAAATGCCATAGCCGAGGTCGTCCATCATGATCTGCATGGCGGAGACGACGTTGTCGAAGTTCAGCAGCGGCTCGCCCATGCCCATCATCACCACATTGGTGATGGCGCGATCGATCTTCGCCGGCACGCTGCCGAAGGATTTGTTGGCGATCCACACCTGACCGATGATCTCGGCGCTGGTCAGGTCGCTGTTGAAGCCCTGCTTGCCAGTGGAGCAGAAGCTGCAATCCAGAGCACAGCCGGCCTGTGACGACACACACAGGGTGCCACGGCCGTTCTGCGGGATGTACACGGTTTCCACGCAGCTGCCAGACGCCACACGCACCACCCACTTGCGCGTGCCATCGGCGGAAATATTTTCGCTGACCACTTCAGGGCCGCGAATCTCGGCAGAGGCCTCGAGCTTCTCGCGCAAGGCCTTGCCGACATTGGTCATGGCGGCGAAATCATCGACGCCAAAGTGGTGAATCCACTTCATTACCTGGCCGGCACGGAAGCGCTTCTCGCCGATGGACTCGAAGAACTGTTCCATTTCCGGCTGGGTCAGGCCCAGCAGGTTGATCTTGCCGGTGGTATTGGTCATGGCTTCACCCTCGCATCATTCGCCGTATCAGCGAATGCGCGCGCACTGCTCGGTAGCGGAGAAGAAGTAAGCGATCTCGCGGGCAGCGGAAGCTTCGGAATCCGAACCGTGAACGGCGTTTTCGTCGATGGAAACGGCGAAATCAGCACGGATGGTGCCGGCAGCAGCTTCTTTCGGGTTGGTAGCGCCCATCAGTTCGCGGTTCTTGGCAACGGCGTTCTCGCCTTCCAGAACCTGAACGATGACCGGGCCGGAAGTCATGAAGGCGACCAGGTCCTTGAAGAAGCCGCGCTCGCTGTGCTCTGCGTAGAAGCCGGCAGCTTCGCGCTCGGACAGTTGCACCATTTTCGAAGCTACGACACGCAGGCCGGCCTTTTCGAAACGGGTGGTGATCTCGCCGATGACGTTCTTGGCGACGGCGTCAGGCTTGATGATGGAGAAAGTACGTTGAACGGCCATGTGAAGCTCCAGAAACTTTAGGGTTAAAGCGAAAAATTAAACCCGCGAATTATACGCGGGTTATGAGAGCGCAGCCACAGGCGGCAAGCCACAAGCTGCAAGTAAAAGCTACGCAGCGAAACCCGCGCTTGCGGCGCCGGGTCTGTAGCTCGGGCGTAATCCGGGACTGTCGCGCCGATACTCCGCCCCTCCGAGCCATGCCCTACTGGGCTTCTTCGATCCAGGCTGCCTGGATGGCTTCTAGCACCTTTTCCCCACCGCGTTGCGGATCGTCGGAGAACTCGGGCAACGCCAGCACCCAGCTGCGCAGATCGACGAAATTGACGTAGCGCGGATCGACATCCGGCTTCTGCTCGCTCAGCTCGATGGCGATATCCAGGACATCGACCCATTTCAGACTCATGACAGACGCCTCCCGGATTAATGCGGCGCTTCAGCAGCGTGGTTGAGCGAATACTTGGGAATCTCGACGGTGAGGTCGTTCTCGCCGACGATGGCCTGACAGGCCAGGCGCGACTGAGCTTCGAGCCCCCAGGCCTTGTCCAGGTAGTCCTCTTCCAGCTCGTCCGCCTCGTTCAGCGAGTCGAAGCCTTCGCGCACGATGCAGTGACAGGTGGTGCAGGCGCACACGCCACCGCAAGCGCTTTCCATCTCGATATGGTGCTCATGCGCCAGCTCGAGGATGGAAATGCCAGGCTCGGCCTCGACCACCAGGCCATCCGGGCAGAATCGCTCGTGAGGCAGAAAAATTACCTGCGGCATCAATTATTCCTCGATCTCGTTGAGATTGCGCCCGGCCAGCACGGCTTTAACCGTCGAATCCAGTCGCCTGGCGGCGAAGGCATCGGTGACCTGCGACAGGCGTTTGGTCTGTCGCTCGATCGCCAGACCATCGGTGCCGGCAAGCAGATCGCGAAGCTCCTGCACCTGCAGCTCGATGACTTCGCGCTCCTCGGCATCCAGCAGACGATCGCCATCGGCCTCCAGCGCCCCCTCGACCGCCTCGATCAGACGCTGGGCATCGACCTGCTGCTCACGCAGCACACGCGCCGCCTTGTCGTCTCCGGCGTTCTGGAAGGAGTCCTGCAACATGCGCGCGATCTCACCATCGGTCAGGCCGTAGGACGGCTTGACCTGAATGCTCGCCTCGACGCCGGAACTCAGCTCGCGCGCTGCGACGCTGAGCAGGCCGTCGGCATCGACCTGGAAGGCCACACGGATCTTCGCCGCTCCGGCGACCATCGGCGGGATACCGCGCAACTCGAAACGCGCCAGGGAACGGCAGTCGGCGATCAGTTCGCGCTCGCCCTGCAGCACGTGAATCATCATCGCCGTCTGGCCATCCTTGTAGGTGGTGAACTCCTGCGCACGCGCCACCGGAATGGTGGTATTGCGCGGAATCACCTTCTCCATCAGCCCGCCCATGGTTTCCAGGCCGAGCGACAAGGGAATCACGTCCAGCAGCAACAGCTCCTCGCCATCCTCACGCTGGTTGCCGGCCAGGGCGTCGGCCTGGATCGCCGCACCAATGGCCACCACCTGGTCAGGGTCGATATTGGTCAGCGGCGCACGACCGAACAGCTCACCCACCGCCCCGCGCACACGCGGCACACGGGTCGAACCACCGACCATGACCACCGCACTGACTTCTTCCAGCTCGATACCCGAATCGCGTACGGCGCGGCGGCAGGCCTTGAGGCTGCGCGCGACCATCGGCTCGATCAGCGCTTCGAATTGCTCGCGCGACAGCGAACCATGCCAGTCGCCATAGCTCAGCTCGACACTGTCGGCGTCCGTGAGCGCTTCCTTCGCCGCGCATGCAGCCTGCAGCAGGCGGCGCTGGGCGGCCGGGTCGAGGTCGTTGGAAATACCGGCCTGCTGGATGATCCAGTCGGCCACGGCATGATCGAAATCATCACCACCCAGGGCGCTGTCGCCACCGGTGGCCAACACCTCGAACACCCCGCCAGTCAGACGCAGAATGGAAATATCGAAGGTGCCGCCACCGAGATCGTAGATGGCGACCACGCCTTCGGCCTTCTGATCCAGGCCATAGGCGACCGCAGCAGCGGTCGGCTCGTTGAGCAGTCGCAGCACGGTCAGGCCGGCGAGACGTGCAGCGTCCTTGGTGGCCTGACGCTGGGCATCGTCGAAATAGGCCGGCACGGTGATCACCGCGCCCACCAGCTCACCGCCCAGGGTCTGCTCGGCGCGCAGGCGAAGGGTTTTGAGAATTTCAGCCGAAACCTCGACCGGGCTCTTCGCCCCCTGCACCGTCTCGATGAAGGGCATGTGCGATTCGCCGGCAGCGAAGCGATACGGCAACTGTTCGCCGAGCTGATGCACGTCGGCGATACCGCGCCCCATCAGGCGCTTGACCGACAACACGGTATTGAGTGGATCGCTGGCGGCCGCCAGCTTGGCCGACTCGCCCACCTCGATGCTTGCGGCGTGATAACGCACGGCAGAGGGCAGGATGACGCTGCCATCAGCATCAGCCAGAGGTTCGGCCAGACCACTGCGCACGGCAGCGACCAGCGAGTTGGTGGTGCCCAGGTCGATGCCCACTGCCAGCCGACGCTGGTGCGGTTGTGGGCTCTGCCCTGGCTCGGCGATCTGCAATAAGGCCATGGTCTTCTTGAAATCATCAGGCAGGCTGCCGAAGCAACCTACAGGTTAATCGTCGAGGCGCTCTTCTAACTGGCGCACTTCATGAGAGAGCTTGTCGAGGAATTGCATACGGCGCATCAGGCGCTCGGCCTCTTCACGGCGCGCCTCGTCGTCCCAGCACGCAGCAAAGCCCTCGTTGAGCTGCTCCTGCGCGGCTTTCAGGCGGCCTTTGAAGGCAGCGACGCCGGCCAGATCTGCATCGTCCTGCAGCTCTTCCAGCTCTTCACGCAACTGCATCTGCTGCAGAAGGAAATCCGGATCCTGCACCGTCACTTCCAGCGGCAACTCGGGGCCACGCATGGCCAACAGATAGCGCGCACGCTGCGACGGTGTTTTCAGGACCTGATAAGCCTCGTTGAGACAGGCCGAGCGCTCCAGCGCCAGGCGCTGCTCACGCTCGCCGGCATCGGCGAATCGATCCGGATGAACCTGGCGCGCCAGCTCTCGGTAACGTGCCGCCAACTGCTGCAGATCGAGGCGAAAACTCGGTTGCAGGTCGAACAGGGCGAAATGGCAAGGATTACCCATTCAGGGCCTCAAATGTTGAAGCTTTCGCCGCAACCGCATTCGCCGCGCACGTTGGGGTTGTTGAACTTGAAGCCCTCGTTGAGGCCTTCCTTGACGAAGTCCAATTCGGTGCCGTCGAGATAGACCAGGCTCTTGGGATCGATGATCACCTTGACGCCGTGGCTCTCGAACACCTGGTCCTCGGCCGCCAGCTCATCGACGAACTCGAGCACGTAGGCCAGGCCGGAGCATCCGGTAGTACGCACACCGAGGCGAATGCCCTCGCCCTTGCCGCGCCCTTCGAGAGAGCGTTGCACATGGCGGGCAGCTGCTTCAGACATGGTGATGGCCATTGCAAACCTCGTATCAGAGCAAACCTTTCTTCTGCTTGTAATCGCGCACAGCAGCCTTGATGGCGTCTTCGGCGAGTACGGAGCAGTGAATTTTCACCGGCGGCAGCGCCAGTTCTTCGGCGAGCTGGGTGTTCTTGATGCTTTCGGCTTCATCCAGGGTCTTGCCCTTCATCCACTCGGTGGCGAGCGAGCTGGAAGCGATGGCCGAACCGCAGCCGTAGGTCTTGAACTTGGCGTCTTCGATCACGCCGCTTTCGCTGACCTTGATCTGCAGGCGCATCACGTCGCCGCAGGCCGGCGCACCGACCATGCCGGTACCTACATCGGGATCTTCGGCGTTCAGCTTGCCGACGTTGCGGGGGTTTTCGTAGTGGTCGATGACCTTGTCACTGTAAGCCATGTTGTATTTCCTCTCTCATCAGGTGCCGCTCTTCAGGCAGCTATCAGTGTGCTGCCCATTCCACGGAGGAAAGGTCGACACCTTCTTTGAACATATCCCACAGGGGCGACAACTCGCGCAGCTTGTCCACCGCTTCGCGGACCTTGGCAGCGGCGTAGTCGACTTCTTCTTCGGTGGTGAAGCGACCGAAGGTGAAGCGAATCGAGCTATGCGCCAGCTCATCGTTGCGGCCCAGGGCGCGCAGCACGTAAGACGGCTCCAGGGAAGCCGAGGTGCAGGCCGAACCGGACGATACGGCGAGGTCCTTGAGCGCCATGATCAGCGACTCGCCCTCGACGTAGTTGAAGCTGAGGTTGAGATTGTGCGGCACGCGGGCAGTCAGGCTGCCGTTGACGTACAACTCTTCCATGTCTTCGAGCTGGCGATAGAAACGGTCACGCAGGGCAGTGATACGCTGGTTTTCCGCCGCCATCTCTTCCTTGGCGATGCGGAAGGCTTCACCCATGCCGACGCACTGGTGAGTGGCCAGCGTGCCCGAACGCATGCCGCGCTCGTGACCGCCACCGTGAGTCTGCGCCTCCAGACGTACGCGCGGCTTGCGACGCACGTACAGGGCGCCAACGCCTTTGGGGCCATAAGTCTTGTGCGCGGAGAAGGACATCAGGTCGACCTTCATCTTCTCCAGGTCGACTTCCACCTTGCCGGTGGACTGCGCCGCATCGACGTGCAGCAGCACGCCACGGGAGCGGGTCAACTCGCCGATGGCGGCGATGTCATTGACGGTGCCGATTTCGTTGTTGACGTGCATGAGCGACACCAGCGTGGTGTCGTCACGCAGCACGGCTTCGACCATGGCCGGCGTGATCAGGCCATCTTCGCCCGGCTCCAGATAGGTCACTTCGAAACCTTCGCGCTCGAGCTGACGCGTGGTGTCCAGCACCGCCTTGTGCTCGATCTTCGAGGTAATGATGTGCTTGCCCTTGCTGGCGTAGAAATGCGCCACGCCCTTGATGGCGAGGTTGTCGGACTCGGTGGCACCGCTGGTCCAGACGATTTCGCGCGGGTCGGCATTGACCAGTTCGGCGACCTGACGGCGGGCGTTCTCCACCGCCTCTTCGGCCTTCCAGCCAAATACGTGGGAGCGCGAAGCCGGGTTGCCGAAGTTACCGTCGACCAGCAGGCACTCGCTCATCTTCTGCGCGACACGCGGATCGACCGGCGTTGTGGCGGAGTAATCGAGGTAAATAGGCAATTTCATTGGGTTTCTCCTATCAGGCAAACGCCCTGCTCACTCGATGGCAGACGCTTCAATCTTATCCAAATGCGGCGCAGTGCCTCTGCCGGAGCAGCGACGCTGATCCTGGCGCAACGCGACCTCTTGAACCTCACGGCGCACGACCAGATCGGCCAGACTGATGCCACTGAGGAATTCATGAATTTGCTGACTGAGATCGCACCACAGATGATGGGTCAGACAGGTGTCGCCAGAGTGGCAATCGCCCTGCCCCTGGCAACGCGTGGCATCTACGGACTCATTGACCGCATCGATCACCTGGGCCACCTGAATGCCACGCATGTCACGCGACAGCTGATAGCCGCCACCCGGCCCGCGCACACTGGAAACCAGGTTGCCACGGCGCAGCTTGGCGAACAGTTGCTCGAGATAGGACAGGGAGATGCCCTGCCGCTCGGAAATATCGGCCAGGGAAACGGGACCATGCTGCGCGTGCAGCGCCAGATCGAGCATGGCGGTAACGGCGTAACGGCCTTTGGTGGTCAGTCGCATGGCTCTACCACGAATCACTGAATTGAGGCGGAGTATGCAATTCCCGAGTATTTAAGTCAACTATAAGACCTATTAATTTACTCAGGTTTGACCGCAAAAAGAGGCGAGATGATAGCAGAGACCACCTCGCCGCGCATCAGGCTGCAGGCTTGTCGCCCTGCCCCTTGCAGACCTCGGCGAAATCCTCGTCGCGCAGCTCCGGCAACGCCTTGGCGCGATAGTCGCAATCCAGAGAAGCCAGCGCCTTGCTGATATCCTCCAGACGACCATCGACGGCCTGCAGGTGGTCGAGCAATTGCCCGATTGCCCTTGCCACCGGGTCAGGCATGTCCTGACCTACGCCATAGGCATCGAAGCCGATCTTCTCGGCCATGGCCTGACGCTTGGCCTCCTGCTCGTCATCGGACTTGACGATGATCTTGCCGGGAATGCCGACCGCGGTCGCACCGGCTGGCACCGCCTTGGTCACCACGGCATTGGAGCCGATCTTGGCGCCCGCACCAACAGTGAACGGCCCCAGCACCTTGGCGCCGGCACCGACCACGACACCATCCTCCAGAGTCGGGTGACGCTTGCCCTTGTTCCAGCTGGTACCGCCGAGGGTCACACCCTGATAGAGCGTCACGTCATTGCCGATCTCGGCAGTTTCGCCGATCACGATACCCATGCCGTGATCGATGAAGAAGCGCCGCCCGATCTTCGCCCCCGGATGGATCTCGATACCGGTCATCCAGCGCCCGAAGTTGGACACCACGCGCGCCGGCCACTTCCAGCCCGAACGCCATAGCGCATGAGCCACTCGATGCAGCCAGGTGGCATGCAACCCCGGGTAGCAGGTCACCACCTCGAAGGCATTGCGCGCCGCCGGATCACGGTGAAAAACGCTCTGGATATCTTCTCGCATGCGTTCAAACATCAGACTTCCCCTGCTTGTGAGGCTCTCCACGCACGGCCTTCTCTGTCTCGGTAAGGATGCCGCGCAGGATATTCATTTCCAGCTTGCTCACCGCACTGCGCCCAAAAAGGCGGCGCAGGCGAGTCATCAGGTGCCGTGGCTTCTGCGGATCGAGAAAGCCGATCATCACCAGCACGCGGCGCAAATGACCGTAGAAAGACTCCAGCTCATCCGCCGTCGCGACCTGGGAATTGAGCATCGCTGTGGTTTCCAGCTTCTCCACCTTGCTCGGCAGGTTTTGCGCTGTCAGCCAGGCCATGCGCACTTCATAGGCCAGCACCTGCACCGCCGCTGCCAGGTTCAGCGAGCTGAACTCCGGGTTGGACGGGATATGCACGTGGTATTGACATCGCTGCAGCTCCTCGTTGGTCAGACCGGCGTACTCACGGCCGAACACCAACGCCACCTCACCACCCGCAGCGGCCTGTTCGCAACTGGTCGTACCGCACTCGCGAGGATCGAGCAAGGGCCAGGGGATGCGTCGGTCGCGCGCACTGGTACCGATGACCAGCGTGCAGCCGACCAGCGCCTCCTCCAGCGTGTCGACCACCTGCGCGGCGTCCAGCACATCGGTGGCGCCGGATGCTCGCGCAACGGCATCGCCGCTGGGAAAATCCTCGGGAGCCACCAGCACCAGACGTGACAGACCCATGTTTTTCATCGCCCGCGCGGCACCGCCGATGTTGCCCGGATGACTGGTACCCACCAGAACGACGCGAATATTGTCCAGCAACGCAGACACTCTCAGAAACGATTAGGGGGCTACGATCTTACCCAAGCCCCGGCGTGATTGCCATGCGGGGTACAGACGGCGCTTCATCAGCAACGGTTTTCTGCTAACATGGCCGGCTTTCTTTAACGCCCCAGGTGAACCTCCCATGCAGCCCATGCTGAATATCGCCCTGCGCGCCGCTCGCAGCGCCGGTGAAATGATCTTTCGCTCCATCGAGCGCCTGGATGTCATCTCGGTCGACGAGAAGGATGCCAAGGATTACGTCACCGAGGTCGACAAGGCCGCCGAGCTGATGATCGTCCAGGCCATTCGCAAGGCTTACCCGACCCACAGCTTCCTCGGCGAAGAAGGCGGCGTGCTGGAAGGCAGCGGCGAAGGCGCTGATTATCAGTGGATCATCGACCCGCTGGACGGCACCACCAACTTCGTTCGCGGCGTGCCGCACTTCGCCATCAGCATCGCCTGCAAATACCGCGGTCGCCTCGAGCACGCCATTGTCCTCGACCCGGTTCGCCAGGAAGAATTCACCGCCAGCCGCGGCCGCGGTGCAGCTCTCAACGGTCGTCGCCTGCGCGTCAGCAATCGCAAGAGCCTTGAGGGTGCCCTGCTCGGCACCGGCTTCCCGTTCCGCGATGGCCAGCTCGATCACCTGGACAACTACCTCAACATGTTCCGCAGCCTGACCGGCCAGACCGCCGGCATCCGCCGCGCAGGCGCTGCCAGTCTGGACCTGGCGTACGTTGCGGCCGGCCGCTTCGACGCATTCTGGGAGTTCGGCCTGTCCGAGTGGGACATGGCTGCCGGCGCCCTACTGATTCAGGAAGCAGGCGGCCTGGTCAGCGACTTCAGCGGCGGCCATGACTTCCTCGAAAAGGGCCAGATCGTTGCCGGCAATACCAAGTGCTTCAAGGCCGTGCTGACGGCGATCCAGCCGCACCTGGCTCCGTCGATGAAGCGCTGAGCTTCTGCCAGACCATGAAAAAACGCCCCGAGGGGCGCTTTTTTATGGCTCGAACTCCCTACTGGGTCTGCCGCACCAGCACCAGCTCGCCCTGCTTGTTGACCGGAATGCGACTACCCGGATCACGGTCCATGCGCACGGTGCCGACCTTCTCGCCCAGCTGGTACTTCACGTCGTAGCCCACCAGCTTCTCGCTGGTATCGGTCACGGTGTTGCAGCGGGTTTCGGTGGTGGTGTAAGTGTCACGCTGCTGCATGCCTTCCTGAACCTTGTTGCCGGCATAACCGCCGCCAACAGCGCCGGCCACGGTGGCGATCTTCTTGCCGGTACCGCCGCCGACCTGATTACCCAGCAGACCACCGGCGATGGCCCCGATAGCCGTGCCAGCGATCTGATGCTGATCCTGTACCGGACGCTGACGCGTGACCGCCACGTCCTTGCAGACTTCCCGTGGCGTTTTCACGGTTTCATTGACCGGCGTTACGGCCAGCACCTCGGCATAATCCGGGCCACGATCAACCAGGCTGTAAGTGGCAACAGCGCCACCAGCGGTCACACCCACAGCACCCAGTACGGCACCTACCAACAGTGATTTGTTCATTTTATGTGTCTCCTAGGCTTGGCGACTCGCGCCCTTCTCCCTGCCTAGGACAGCAAAAAGCCGCGACAAGTTCGACTGGCCGCGGCTTTCGCTGACTTTCATGAAGCCTGTCACATCGTTACGGACGGCCGTCGTCGGCCTCGGCTTCAGCCGCAGGAGGAATCAGATCCTCCACGCTGAGTTTCAGCCATACCAGCACAGTGGCACCGATATAGACCGACGAGTAGGTCCCGACCACGACACCCACCAGCAGGGTCAGAGCAAAGGCGCCCAGTACTTCACCACCGAAGAACAGCAGCGCCAACAGCGCCAGTGCTGTGGACAATGATGTAGCGATGGTACGCAGCAAGGTCTGGGTAATCGAAACGTCGATATTCTCGATCAGCGAGGTCTTGCGCAGCACCCGGAAGTTCTCGCGGATACGGTCATAGATGATGATGGTGTCGTTGAGCGAGTAACCGATCATCGCCAGGATCGCCGCCAGCACGGTCAGGTCGAACGGGATCTGGAAAAACGCCAGTACGCCCAGGGTGATGATCACGTCATGCACAAGGGATGCGATGGCGCCGACACCGAACTTCCACTGAAAGCGAAACGCCAGGTACAGCATGATGCCGCCCAGCGCCAGGAGCATGGCAATACCGCCCTGGTCACGCAGTTCCTCCCCCACCTGCGGGCCGACGAACTCGACGCGTTTGACCTCGAAACGCGTCGCCTCGTCGACCTTGCGCAGCGCGGCCGCGACCTCATTACCCAGGTCGGGAGAATCGCCAGCCAGACGCACCAGCACATCGGTACTGGCGCCGAAGCTCTGCACCACGGCATCGGTATAACCTGCCTGGCCCAGCTCGGTCTTGATTCGATCAAGATTGGCCGGCTGTTCGTATTGCAGTTCGATCAGGGTGCCGCCGGTGAAGTCCAGGCCGAAGTTAAGCCCTTTGGCGAACAACGCCCCCAGGCCGATCACTGTCAGCGCCAAGGTCATGGCGAAGGCGATATTGCGTACCGCCATAAAACGAATGGTTGATTTGATCATGGCTGCACCTCAGATCCACAGCTTCTTGACGTTGCGGCCACCGAAGATCAGGTTGACCAGACCTCGGGTGAACATGATGGCTGTGAACATCGAAGTGATGATGCCCAGAGACATGGTCACCGCGAAGCCCTTGACCGGGCCGGTGCCCATGGCGAACAGGATGCCGCCGACCAGCAAGGTGGTCAGGTTACTGTCGAGAATCGCCGAGAATGCACGGTCGAAGCCTTCATGCAGGGCGCGCTGCACGGGCAGGCCATTGGCCAGCTCCTCGCGAATGCGCGAGAAGATCAGCACGTTGGCGTCCACCGCCATACCCAGGGTCAGGACGATACCGGCAATGCCCGGCAAGGTCAGGGTCGCGCCGATGGCAGACATCAGGCCCACCAGCAGCACCAAGTTGAACGCCAGAGCGACAGTCGCCAGCACACCGAAGAAACGGTAGATGGCGATGATGAAGAGGGCCACGAAGATCATCGCCCATTCGGTAGAGGCGATACCTTTGGCGATGTTCTCTGCACCCAGGCTCGGGCCGATGGTGCGCTCTTCAGCGAAGTACATCGGTGCAGCCAGGCCACCGGCGCGCAGCAGCAGCGCCAGCTCCGAGGACTCACCCTGGCCGTTCAGACCGGTGATGCGGAACTGGCTGCCCAGTGCCGACTGAATGGTGGCCAGGCTGATGATTTTCTTCTCTTCGACGAACGAGGAGACAGCGACTTCCTGCTCGACACCGTCGACGGTCTGCCGCACGTAGCGGGTGACCGGCTTCTGTTCGATGAAGATCACCGCCATGCTGCGTCCGACGTTGTTACGCGTGGCGCGATTCATCAGATCGCCACCGTGACCGTCGAGGCGGATATTCACCTGCGGACGGCCATTCTCGTCGAAGCTGGCCTGAGCGTCGGTAACCTGGTCACCGGTGATGATCAGCTCACGCTCGAGCTGCACCGGCGGACGGCCCTCCTCGCGGAAACCGAAAGCCTCGGTCGCACCACGCGGCGCGTCGAAATCGGCCTGCAGACGGAACTCCAGGTTCGCGGTCTTGCCGAGAATACGCTTGGCCTCGGCGGTGTCCTGCACACCGGGCAGTTCGACCACGATGCGGTTGGCGCCCTGACGCTGCACCAGCGGCTCGGCTACGCCCAGCTCGTTGACGCGGTTACGCACGGTGGTGAGGTTCTGGCGAATGGAGTATTCACGGATCTCGGCGATCTTCGCCTGGGTCAGACCCAGTTGCAGGACCTGCTGGCCATTGCGCTCGACAGTGGTCAGTTCGAAATCGCTGTAATCCTTGCGAATCAGGCGCTGCGCATTGTCCAGCGTGTCGCTGTCGGCAAAGCCGAGCTGAATGCGGCCGTTGCTTTCCGGCATGCTGCGATAGCGCACGCGCTCCTTGCGCAGCAGGCTCTTGATTTCACCTTCATAGACCTGGCGGCGCACGTCCAGCGCCTTGTCCATGTCGACTTCCAGCAGGAAGTGCACGCCCCCGGAGAGGTCCAGGCCGAGCTTCATCGGGCTCGCGCCCAGGCTGCGCAGCCAGTCGGGAGTGGTTTGCGCCAGGTTCAGCGCCACGACGTAGTCATCGCCCAGTGCGCGACGGACGATGTCCTTGGCCGGCAGCTGGTCATCCTGCTTGATCAGACGAATCAGGCCGCCGCGGCCACGCTCGTCGATGCTGGCAGCCTTGACCTGGATACCGGCATCGGTCAGCGCCTTGCTGGCACGATCGACATCCGTCTGCTCGATGCTCAGCGCCGAGCTGGCGCCGCTGATCTGCACGGCAGGATCGTCTGGATAGAGATTTGGAATGGAGTAAACCAGGCCGATCGCCAGTACGGACAGAATCAGCAGGTACTTCCACAGAGGGTATTTATTGAGCATGAACGGGCCGCCCGCATTATGATGCAGGGCGCCAAAGTGCACCTCTAAAAACTATCTGCGTTGCCATCGCTGCGTTAAAAAACAGGCTCGTGCGCGAGTCCGATCAAAATGCTCATTTACATTCGTAAACTGCGCTTTTTCGCCTGTTTTTGCCTTGCGCTGGCTGCCTCGCCTACGTTTTTAGAAGTGCCCTCAAGCGCCCCGTGGAATGGAAAAACCGAGAACCGAATCAGATGGCTTTCAGCGTGCCCTTGGGCAGGGTGGCGGCGATGGCCTGTTTCTGGAACTTCAGCTCGACGGTGTCAGACACCTCGATCACCACGAAATCGTCGGCAACCTTGGACACCTTGCCGGCGATACCGCCGCTGGTGACGACTTCGTCGCCCTTCTGAAGGCCGCCGAGCAGGTTCTTGTGCTCCTTGGCACGCTTGGCCTGCGGACGCCAGATCATCAGATAGAAGATGACCAGGAAGCCGATCAGGAAAACCCACTCGAAACCGCTGCCGGCAGGGCCAGCAGCCGCGGTGTCAGCGTAGGCGGCGGGGATCAAAAAGCTCATGTAACACTCCTAATGGAAAGGATCTTCAAACGTTCGGGAAATCAGTCCAGAGGCGGCACAGGCAGGCCGCGCTTGGCATAGAAGGCTTCGACAAAGGCGGCCAATGTACCCTGTCCGATAGCCTCGCGCAAACCAGCCATAACCCGCTGATAATGCCGCAAGTTATGGATGGTATTGAGCATGCTACCGAGCATTTCGCCGCACTTGTCCAGATGATGCAGATAAGCGCGCGAGAAGTGTTTGCAGGTGTAACAGTCGCAGGTCGGATCCAGCGGCGAATCGTCGAGCTTGTGCACGGCGTTGCGGATCTTCACCACGCCGGTATCGACGAACAGGTGCCCGTTGCGCGCATTACGCGTCGGCATCACGCAGTCGAACATGTCCACACCGCGGCGCACGCCCTCGACCAGGTCTTCCGGTTTGCCCACGCCCATCAGGTAGCGTGGCTTGTCGGCCGGCATCTGCGGCGGCAGGAAGTCGAGCACGCGGATCATCTCTTCCTTCGGCTCGCCGACCGACAGACCGCCAATCGCCAGGCCGTCGAAGCCGATCTCGCACAAACCCTCCAGCGAGCGCATGCGCAGCTCCTCGTGCATGCCACCCTGGACGATGCCGAACAGCGCCGCGGTGCTTTCACCGTGCGCGGTCTTGGAGCGCTTGGCCCAGCGCAGCGACAGTTCCATGGAGCGCTTGGCCACGTCGAACTCGGCCGGGTACGGCGTGCATTCGTCGAAGATCATCACGATGTCCGAGCCCAGGTCGCGCTGCACCTGCATCGACTCTTCCGGCCCCATGAACACCTTGGCGCCGTCGACCGGCGAGGCGAAGTACACGCCCTCTTCCTTGATCTTGCGCATCGCCCCGAGGCTGAACACCTGGAAACCGCCGGAGTCGGTAAGGATCGGTCCCTGCCACTGCATGAAGTCGTGCAAATCGCCATGCTTCTTGATCACCTCCATACCCGGGCGTAGCCACAGGTGGAAGGTGTTGCCGAGAATGATCTGCGCGCCGATGTCTTCGACGTCGCGCGGCAGCATGCCCTTGACCGTGCCATAGGTACCCACCGGCATGAAGGCCGGAGTATCGACCACGCCACGCGGGAAGGTCAGGCGGCCGCGACGGGCCTTGCCGTCGGTAGCCAGCAACTCGAAGGACATGCGACAGGTGCGCGACATACTCAAACCTCGGGCCCGCGCGCGGCGGGATTGCGGGTGATGAACATGGCATCACCGTAACTGAAGAAGCGATAACCCTGCGCCACGGCCTCGCGATAGGCGGCCATGGTCTCGGCATAGCCGGCGAAGGCCGACACCAGCATCAGCAGGGTCGACTCGGGCAAATGGAAGTTGGTGACCAGCGCGTCGACGACATGAAACGGACGCCCCGGGTAGATGAAGATGTCGGTATCGCCGCTGAACGGCTTTAACTCGCCGCTCTGCGCCGCGGTCTCCAGCGAACGCACACTGGTGGTGCCGACGGCGACCACACGACCGCCACGAGCGCGACAGGCCGCCACGGCATCGACGACATCCTGGCCGACTTCCAGCCACTCGCTGTGCATGTGGTGATCCTCGATGCGCTCCACGCGCACCGGCTGGAAGGTACCGGCGCCGACATGCAGGGTGACGAATGCCGTTTCCACACCCTTGGCACGGATCGCCGCGAGCAATTCGTCATCGAAGTGCAGCCCCGCGGTCGGCGCAGCCACTGCGCCCGCTTTCTCGGCGTAGACGGTCTGATAACGCTCGCGATCCGCTTCGTCGTCCGGCCTGTCTATATAAGGCGGCAACGGCATATGGCCGACCCGCTCCAGCAACGCCAGCACCGGCTCGGCGAAACGCAGCTCGAACAGGGTATCGTGGCGCGCGACCATTTCGGCCTCGCCACCACCCTCGATAAGAATCTGCGAGCCCGGCTTGGGCGATTTGCTCGAGCGCACATGGGCCAGCACGCGGTGCTGATCGAGCACACGCTCCACCAGTATCTCCAGCTTGCCGCCGGACGCTTTCTGGCCGAACAGGCGCGCCGGAATCACCCGGGTATTGTTGAACACCATCAGATCACCGGAGCGCAGTTGCTCCAGCACGTCGGTGAACTGGCCATGACGCAACGCGCCACTCGGGCCGTCCAGCAGCAACAGGCGACTGGCACGACGCTCGGCCAGGGGGTGACGGGCGATCAGCGACTCGGGCAGATCGAAGTGAAAATCGGCAACACGCATGATTCGATTCGGCGGGGGTATTTCTGCAGGATGGCGAAGCTTACCGGATTTCCCCCTGTCCGACCACGTGAGGCTGCGGTGCATACTTGGCGACGATCCGCGCCAGGGTGCCATCGTTCTGCAGCGAGCGGATGGCGGCATTGACCGCCTCGAGCCGACCCAGCCGATCTCGGTGCAGGCGCAAACGCAATTGAGAGCGATGAATCGTCGGCCCCTCCTCCACCTGCCAGCGAGTCCCGCGCAACTGCCCGTCCACATGTTGCAGATAGCGCCACTCCAGGCGGTCGAGGATGCCGGCCTCGCTGCGCCCCTGGGCAACGCGGTAGATCAGCGCCTGAACATCGGCGCCATCGTTACGCTGAAAGTGGTTGCTGCCGGCATAGCCATAGCCGCGCACGGTAGCGATGGCACGACCACCTAGATCCTCAAGATGACTGTAGGGGAAATCCTTGCCGGGAGGAAAAATCAGCATCTCCTCAGTTTCCAGCACCGGCACCGTCCACGCCGAGACCTCGACTTGCTCGGCGTCACTGCGCCAGCTCTTGCTGACGCAACACTCGATCTGCAACTGCCCCTCGCGAAAGAGCTTTTGCGTCCGCAGCGGCGGCAACGGGTGGCTGGCTAGCAGCGACTCCGGCAAGCGCTCATCCAGCGCAAGCATGAACTCGTGGAGGATGCCGCTGACCCGAGCCCCCTCGACTATCCAGTAAGGTGCCCAACTTTCATCAGTGACGGCGTAGGTCAGGGTGTCGGCCCTAGCGATAGGCACGAGCAGCAGACCCGTGACGAGCATCCGGCACAAACCTTTGATAACTCCTTCTCCCACGACCGCCTCACCCCGAGGTCATTTATATAAGTGCCATACTCGGCAATCTTGATGACAGCGCGATTCTAGCTGCAACCGCAATATAAAAGCCGGGCGCCATCATCACTGCCATTGGCCGCCGGTACAGGAACGCATCGATAGCCAATTACCGCATTAACGCCGATTGACCGGCGCAAGGTGCATCCCTATACTGCGCCGCCATCGTGCCCCGGTGGCGGAATCGGTAGACGCGGCGGATTCAAAATCCGTTTTCGAAAGGAGTGGGAGTTCGAGTCTCCCCCGGGGCACCACGATATTTTCCCAGGCAGTGCCAAAAAGCACCGCCAGAACAGATAAACCGGCCTCTTGGCCGGTTTTTTGTTGCCTGTAGTTCCCGCCTATTCCCTTGCAAGCCCAAAGTTTTAGGGGCATGTTTAGGGGCATATCCAGTTAGGTCATGTTTCATGCCCCTACGCAGGTGCCCCTATGCCCCGCAAAGTCACGCCGCTGACTGACTCGGCCATCAAGGCCGCCAAGCCCAAGGACAAGCCCTACAAGCTCGCCGACGGCCAGGGCCTTTACCTGGAAGTGATGCCTGGCGGCTCCAAGCTCTGGCGCCTGAAGTACAGCTACGCCGGCAAGGAAAAGCGCCTGGCGTTAGGGGCATATCCGACCGTCCCGCTACAGCAAGCCCGGCGACGCCGTGACGAAGCGCGCCAGCAGTTGGCCGATGGTGTCGACCCCGGCGAACAGAAGAAGGCCGACAAGCTGGCGCAGCTGGCCGAGGTGCTGACCTTCGAGGCCCTGGCCAGGGAGTGGCACCGATACCGCACGCCACGCTGGGCGCCGGCGACTGCGGCCAAGGCACTGGCCTACCTCGAGTCGGATCTACTACCCGCGCTGGGCAGCAAGCCCTTCGAGTCAGTAGCCAGGCCCGACCTGGTGGAGCTGGTCCGCAAGATCGAGAGCCGCGGTGCGCACAACGTCGCCAAGAAAACCCGCCAGTGGCTGAATCAGATCTTCCGCTACGGCCTGGCCCGCGGCGTGATCGATCACAACCCGGCCACCGACCTGGATGTGATCGCAGCCCAGCCGCCAGCGACCAAGCATCACCCGCACGTCACCTTCGCCGAGCTCCCCGAGCTGCTCGACAAGGTCGAGACGGCCAAGATCCATGTCCTGACCCGCGGCGCCATCCAGCTGCTGGCCCTGACCGCCGTTCGCCCGGGCGAGCTGCGCGCCGCTCCCTGGGCCGAGTTCGACCTCGACGCCGCGACATGGACCATCCCCAAGGAGCGGATGAAGGCACGCCGACCGCACATCGTTCCCCTCCCTCGCCAGGCCGTGGCCATCCTGCGCCAGCTCCACCAAATCACGGGCAAGTACCCGCTAGTGTTCGCCGGCCGGCACGACACCAGCCGGCCCATGAGCGAGAACACTGTGAACCTGGCGCTGCAGGCGCTCGGCTACAAGGATCGCCAGACCGGCCACGGCTTCCGCCACCTGCTAAGCACCGAGCTGAACGGCCGCGGCTACAACCGCGACTGGATCGAGCGCCAACTTGCCCACGGCGACCAGGACGAGATCCGCGACACCTACAACCACGCCACCTACCTCGAGCAGCGCCGGGAAATGATGCAGGCCTGGGCCGATTCGATAGATGCACTGCGAGCAGGCGCCAACGTGGTGAACATCAGGAGAGCTTAGCGATGCGGGTGAACCAACCGTTAACCCCGGAACAGCACGTGCAGGAGGACGAGCAGCACCGCAAGAGAACGGAGAACAGCAAAGCCTTTCTGGAGGAGGTGGCCAGCCTGATCGAGGCTGGCGAACCTCTAAGCCCCATGCAAAAGGAGTGGGCTGCCGGTGCAATTCGAGCCTTTGCGGCATCGCTTCCACTAGAACGAAAGCGAAACGTGGGCGCCCCCTTGAGGGTTCCAGACGAAGCAATCTTGCTAAGGCAGGTATATATCAGCGGTGGAATGCCCATCGGCGAGGCAGAAGAAAAACTAGCGAGCCTTTATGAAGTGGACTTAGAGACGCTGCAGAGTCGAATCAAGCGACTTGCCAAAACAACCGACCCGACCGAATGGGGGTTTCGGAAATGGGGTGCAAACTAAATAAAGTTTGCCCCTAAAACGGCTCCGCCCCGCCGCATAACCTGCCGCCATCGTTACCCAAACCGCCCAAGGAGGCGCAGACGATGGCCGCACCTACCAGCTCCGCCCAACTCCCCCGCCGCTTTATCAAGCTGGCCGAGGTCAAAGCCCTGACCACCCTTTCCACCTCCGAGATCTACAGGCGCATCGCCGCGGGCACTTTCCCCGCGCAAGTCCCCCTCGGGTCGAAGTCCGTTGCGTGGATCGAGGCTGAGGTCATCGCCTGGTGTGAACAGCGGATCGCCGAAAGCCGCCAGGAGGTCGCATGAGCACGCTTGCGTTCTCCCCGTCCTGGCGCTATGGTTTGCCTGTCACGGTCAATCCCGTGGCCGACCTTGGCCGGTCGAGAACTTCTAGGCGCACAAGCGCCCACCATCCGATTGCAGGCGCTTTTTTTGTGCCCGCTGCATCGTGTTATGGCGGCTGTGCGTGGGACTCCTTCGGGGGTGCCGGGTGCCTAGAGTCCCGGTCGGCCAACCCGCGTACAGCTGTCACCATTCCTTGCTTGGCCGCAAGCGGTGATGGCTCCTCAACTCTAGGAGCTTCGCCCATGAAACATATCCGCAATCTGTCCGCATCGCATGCGGACGCCTGGAAGGCCCGCGCTCTCGCCGCCCTCCGCAGCAACTCCTCCCTGTCCGTCCGCCTGGCTCGCTACAACGCAGCGATGGCCCGTGCCCGTGAAATCGAGGCCCGTGCTAATGCCGGCGCCTTGCAGATTCGCCCTGCTGGCGGCATGTGGCGCGTTTGCCAAGGTGACGCCGTGCTGGCCTTCGCTGCCAGCTACCGCGCTGCCTGCCAGAGCCTGGCGGCCCTGGAAGCCGTAGGGGGTGCCCAATGAGCCATCTAACTGATCGCCAAGCATTCGATCTGATCCAGCAGCGTGTCGAGATACTGGCCAACGCCGGCAAGGGGCTGGAAGCCATCGGCAACCTGATGGGCGCTGACGCCTCAGAGCATCACCTGACCGCCGATGACCAGATGGGCCTTGCTCATGCGGTCGCAGCGATGGGCGCCATGATCTTCGCCACTGCCAACGAGGCGTGGGGCTATGCCGCGTTAGACCGGGAGCAATGGACATGAGCACCATGCCAAACAGCACCACCCTGGGCCATGTGGTCACCGTCTGCCACCCCAGCAACGGACGCCGCCGCGAACTGCCCGCGCTGACCATCGGCGTGCTGGCGCTTGAACTGGCCGGCATGATCCGCGACGCACTGCCCGCCGCCCTGGTCTGCATCGTGCGCGTTGATCTGCGTCCGACCGAGCGCGAGCAGGCCGAGCAGCAAACGCACGCCATCAAGCGCCAGGTGATCGAGGCGCGCGAAGCCGAGCATCCCGGCCACGCTTTCCTGGCCGCCACCGGCTTCTGGCCAACCGCCAAGCAGGAGTAATCACCATGACTCAGAAAAACGGCGCCTGTGCGCCGACGGGATCGGCTTGCCTGGAGAAAGTGCTGGGCCGTCTGGATAAAGTGAAAGCAGCAGGCTCCGGACGCTGGAAAGCCTGCTGCCCTGCCCACGATGACAGGGACCCGAGCCTGAGCGTTCGCGAGGCGGACGACGGCAAGGTGCTGGTGCACTGCTGGGCCGGGTGCACCACCCGCGAAATTCTCGCGGCGATCGGGCTGGAGCTGCGCGACCTTTTCCCCGGCGACAAGCCGGCACGCCGGGGGCCGAGCAGGGCCGCCATCGAGCACGAGCGCACCGTCTACCGGATCGGCCTGGCGCAACAGCAGCAGGGCCACCAGTTGGGCGCCGAAGACCTGGCCCGCTTTGAGCTGGCCAAGCAGCGCTTGGGGGTGGCCAATGACAGCGCCCAGTGATCGATTCGCCAAGGAGTGGGAAGGTGTCAGCGTCCTGCCCAGGCCCGCCGGAGCGCCTGCCTGGCGCGCCAACCTTGTGTCCGCCGCGACCATCACCCCGAAGGCAGCGCAGTGGCTTTGGCCGCAGTGGTTGCCCAGGGGCATGCTCACCATCCTGGCCGGTGCCGGCGGTGACGGCAAAACCACGCTCACCCTTGGGCTGATCGCGACCATGACCAGCGGTGGCCGCTGGCCGGACGGTACCCACTGCAGCGAGAAGCAGAACGCGGTGATCTTCTCCAGCGAGGACTCTGCCGAGCACACCATCATCCCTCGGCTGATCGCCGCCGGCGCTGACTTGAGCCGCGTGTTCATCATGCAGGGCCGTATCAACGACCTGGGCGAACAGGAGCCGTTCGACCCTTCCCGTGATTGCGACCTGCTGGCGCGGGAGCTGGAGCGCATCGGCGGCGCCGGCCTGATCATGATCGACCCCATCGTCGCAGCGGTGAGCGGCGACATGCACCGGGCCAACGACGTACGCCGATCGCTGCAGCCTCTCGTGAACCTGGCGGAGCAGCATGGCGCCGCCGTGGTGGGTATCTCGCACTTCTCCAAAGGTAGCCAGGCCAGCAGCCCAGCCGAGCGCGTGCTGGGTAGCCAGGCATTCACTGCTCTGGCGCGCATGGTGCTGGTCAGCGCCAAACGTGAAGGCGAAGAAGACCGAGTGCTGGCGCGGGCCAAGTCGAACATCAGCGCCGACGACGGCGGCTGCACCTACATGATCGAACCAACCACCATCGACGGCGGGATCGCGACTGTGCGTGCAACCTGGGGCGACGTGATCGACGGCAGCGCCAGGGAGATCCTGGCAGACGTTGAACAGCTCAACCTCAATGACGAACCCGATGAGGACGATCCGGCCGAGGTGCTGCGACGTGTTCTGAGTGCTGGCCGGCTCGATGGAAAGGAGGCCAAGCGGGTGATGGCCAACAATGGCTTTTCGGCCAAGCAGGTGCGATCTGCACGGGAGAAACTGGCCGTCGATATCGTCCGGGAGGGCTTCGGCAAGGAGATCGTTTCTTACTGGTCGCTGCCTGCATTCGTGCCCAGATCTCCATTCGTGCCCTCGGAAAACCATTCGTGCCCACTCTCAGGAGAGGGCACGAATGGGGAAAAAGGGCACGAATGGGCAGGTGAGCCCCCTTCACTGAGCAACCACCCCGCGCCGCCGGCCTTCGACGAATCTGACTCGGAGGCACTGTGATGGCCGCTATCGACTACCTCACCGAAAAGGGCTTTTCGGCCAAGGTCTCCGGCAAGCGCCTGGTGGTTTCCCCTGCCAGCCGCCTCACCGATAACGTGCGCAAATACATCAAGGCCCATCGCCTTGAGCTACTCGCCGAACTGGCCGCCAACGACGGCCAGGAGCGCCGCAGCAACTGGCGCATCATCCGCGCCGGTAAACCGCTCTGCACGCTGATAGGTGAACCGATGACCTACCCCGAAGCCCTGGAGGCTGCGCGCTGGCGATGGCCTGACGTGGAGGTTCTGCGATGAGCAACCATGACACCGACGACCGAGTCGAGCTGCTGCGCCGCTGGTGCCTTGATCGCGGCCTTTGGGTCGGGCCGTTCGATGAAGTAGGCGAATCCACAGCAGCTGCGCTGTGTGACAGGTCTCCGGAGACGCTGCGCTATTGGCGCGGCACTGATCGACGCTTGCCATGCCGCAAGACGAAGGCCGGCTGGCGTTACGCCCTGTGCGACCTGGCGGAGTTCCTGGATGAAGATGCGGAGGGCTGTTGAAAACCGTTGAACCCTGCGTGCTGTCGTCGGGAGTTGCTGGGGGTGGCGTGGGACGCTGGTCGCATATCCAAACAGGAGAACAGTCACATGCACAACAACGCGCGCCATCTTATCCAGGCTCTGCAAGAGCTTGCACGGGCGGACGGTAACCGGGCTAATGCTGAAGGGGCCGCGACTTCCGGCACCGTGCTTACGATGCTGAAGCAGCTCGGCACCAGTACAGGGAACATCACGGGCGACCTTGGGGTGGCCTATCGCGAAATCCTTCAATTGGCGCAGCGTCGCTCGCTAATCAGCAAGATTGACGCTGCATCGCCTTTCCGCAAACTGCCGTTTGAGCTTCCTGCCTTGGAACAGTCCGCCGGCTCGTCCGTCGGTTTCATCGCCGAGGGCCAAGCAATCCCGGTCGGCGAGCTGGACTTCACCGCTCGAAAGCTGGCGCGTCGCAAACTGAGCGGCATTTTGCCCGTAACGCGCGAAATGGCATCAGCCATGCCTGCAGAGTCCGCGCTTTCTCGCGACCTGATTCGCGCCGTGGCGGATGGCGAATCAGCGGCGTTCTTCTCTGATGACGCAGCAAGCGCTTCAGCCCCTGCTGGCATTCTCGCCGGCGTGACTCCCGGCACCGGCTCGAACAACCCTGCAAACGACATTGCCGCGCTGATTGACGCCTTTACCGGCGACCTCGACAGCGCTGTGATCCTTACCAGTCCGCGCAACGGCGTGAAGCTGGCGGCGATTTATGACGGTACCGGCGCGCGTGGCGGCGAGCTGGCAGGCATTGGGCATGTCACCCACGCCGAGATCCCTGACGGCGAAATCGCGATCATTGAGCCGGGGCGCGTGATGCTGGCCGACGATGGCCTAGAGATCGATTACTCGAATCAGGCAACTATCGCGGCGCTCGACAGCAACGGCGATCCTGATGCCCCTGTGAGTCTCTGGCAGCACAACCTGAGCGCCTACCGCCTGACCCGCTGGCTCAACTGGCGCCCTGCTGCCGGCTCTGTGGCTTGGCTCAATAGCGTGAACTGGTGATCGCCATGAACTACTCGAGTTTGATTGACGCCGAGCGCCTTGCCTTCGCCAAGCTGGCAACCGAGGTGGCTCGCCGCACTGGCGGTAAGACTGTCAGCGACGTGGAAGTGATCCGTTGCTCTGATGGGCTTTCCCTCATCTGTGCCGACGTTGGTGGCGAGACGGTAACGCACGGCCTAGAGCTGCCACCCGGGGCGTGGACGCCGACACTAGTGACCGAGCTTGTAAGGCTGTTTCGAGGTTCGGCAGAGATTGCCTTGCGCCAGACAGGAGGGCGTGCGTGATGAGCGACTACAGACCGCGCGCAGAGAAAATTATCAGGCGAATTGGCGAACAGGCCAAGGAGTTTAGAAAGGAGGGTCTAGGAGATGCCTCCTATGTCACCGCTGCTGTCGGCATTCTCTGCGCCTACATCGCCAACTCCATTGAGCGAATTGAACGCCTCGAGGGCGATCTTCAAGCGCTGACCGAGCTGCTGGCCAGCGTGGAGGAGAAGCGATGAGTGAAGCAGAAGTTCTTGCAACCGCGGTACGCATTGTCGCCCAGCGCGATCCTAGCGAAGACCCGGCACCCAGCAATCCACAGATCGCCGCGCGCATCGCTGAATTGCGCAAGGAAGGTGGCCTGGTGCTGCGTGTGCTCAAGGATCAACCCGACGCTGTCATCGTGCTGGTAGAGAACGGCGAAGACGACCCATTTTTGATGGTTGTCAGCGCCGACCACCTCCCGATTACCAAGCACTGAGGGACGGGCCATGGCTGCAAATTTGGGGGTTTTGACGCGTTATGCCGTAGGAACAGTAATGCCTTCTCAATGTAGGAGTGTGAAATATGAGTAGTAATGGTCAGATCATTGGCGGGATTGTTGGGGCGGTGGTCGGCGCCCTCATCACTTGGACGCCCCAAGGGGCATATGCAAGCGCAGAGCTGGCAGGCGGAGTCGGCAACCTGCTAAGCGCAACCAGCGATGAAAACCAAGAGGAAGACGACGCCTTGGAGGATGTGCAATGAGCATTCTCAATGCATTCGTAACGCCTGAGCTCGCACTTATTGGCGTCGACACTGAAGCAATGCTTCCAAGTGGAGACCTTCAACAGGTGTGCAAGATCGTCGTCAATCCGGTGCTTAGCGCAGTCGTTGGATTCCGTGGACTGGATCTTATGCAGATGGCCTCGGCGCCTGTCTTCTCGGGTTGGAAGGGCACATTCGATGCCTTGGCCGAATACGTCCCCGAGCTGATGCGCCTGTGCGAGGAACATTGCATTACTGCTCATGGCCAGCCCAAAGAGCAGCTAATCACCAACTTCGCGCTAGCGGGATTTTCTGAGTCCTCTGGGTGCATGGTGTTGCACGCTTATGAGAGAACGAAGCACACCCAGCCGATTGAGCATCACCGCTCTATTCCTCAGTTCTATGCGCCCTACTGGGGTGATGATCACCTCAAGTCTCTTGGCATCTGTGCTGATCGGAAAGGGATGGAAGTTTTGGCCAGGGAGCAGTGCCGGAAGGCGCGAGAGGAGAGGCCAACTGACTTTGCGTGTGGTGGCCGCTTCTTCATCGCTGAGGCCAGACGCGACAGCATCCGCATAGAGCATGCTTTCGAGTTCCCGCCGCATGGCAAAGATTGCTAATGGCACGGCTTAGGACAATCAAGCCTCGACCGCAGGAGGTTCAGGGCAGGCAGATCCGCCAGGCGCCTACCCTGAGCGAGCGGCGTATGACAGGCAGGAAGCTACAGGAGAGGCGTCTAAGGGTTTGGTCGCGGCGCCCATTGCGGCAAGCTCTGCGAGTTCCCTGAGGGCTTCGAGCTCAATCACAAGGTGCCACTGTTCCAGGGTGGAGAGGATACCGACGAGAACTGCCAGGTGCTTTGCTTTGGTCCCGATGGATGCCACGCGAAGAAGACGGCTGCTGACTTGCGATGTGAATAATCCTGGCGGAAGCAGAGTTAGATAAGCCAATGCCACAACTACTCAGCGGCTCGCCCCCTCAAAGTTGCCAGGTAGAACAGGAGACCAAACATTGCCGTTGCGCTTCTTCTTGGGCTTTCTGTTCTTCTTAAAGCAAACAGCCCGCAGGGCCTCTTCTGTGGTGACTTCAATCCCTGCTGCCTCGGCCTGACGTTGCTGCCCGCGAAGTTTCTGAATCAACTTGCGCTGCTGCTCGAGTTTCGACGACACAATTTTCTCCATCTGCTGAGCACCCAACCCGGTCGCCATCCTTGCCCGATGCGCGGCCGGTCGGCGGGCGGTGCGGAGAGTCTAGACGCTTTGCTCTCTCAGCAGGTCCTCGTCGATGGTGGTCAGCATCGGTATGCCATCCCGGCGAGGCATCAGCTCTAGGGCACGGCGGGTTGCCTCCACATCAAATAACCGACCGCGTTGAACGGCCAGCAGGCTTCTGCTTACCCGGAAATGCCCGCAGTTGGGGCACACAAGTTCTACGAAATCACCACCAGTAGGTATTGCTTCGGCGTCAGCCCTGCAGACCAGGCAATTCATAAGCACTCCTTCCATCGGCCCCATGCCGGCCCCAGACCGTACCCCATCCCCGCATTCACGCCAACTGGCGAGGTGTTCTCTTGGGGGGGGTAGTCCAATATTCCAAAACGGAATCGCTCGGACACCGCCCCCGAACTCATTTGCAGAAAAAATCCCCCTTAACAGGAGGCGTTAACTCATGCGTTAAGTTAACAACCCGGGCCGGAGCCCTTGCTGCGCCTGGCTCGCAGCCATTTGAAAACGCCATTTGATTTGCTGATTTCCGTATTTGATTTGCTGATTTCCGTTAACTCCGGCCGCGTTGAGCCCTGAAAGGCGCATCGAGTTTTAGGGGCAGATTTAGGGGCATGACCTGGCAGCCACATTGCAGGAACCCCACAACCATGCACCACACAGCGAAAGCTTCGAGTCTCCCCCGGGCACCACGATTCGAAGCCCGCAAGACCTTGGTCTTGCGGGCTTTTTCGTATCTGCGTGAACAATAGAGGCAATTGTTGCAAGCCGGTTACCGCCAAACTTTTCCGGCACCTCGGCAGGCCCCGTAAAACCTGGCTGGCGACCTTGCTGGCAGGGGTTGGCAATTGCGCAAAAGTTAGCGTAGAGTGATCGAACTGTTTGCATGGGTCGCCGTGAATCGTGACTCTGGTGCAGCAGATCACTTCGATCCGCTACATCCCGCTCGACTTCTATTACTCCTTGCAACCAGTCTCAGCCCTCTATACTCGGAGGCTGTCATCAACTTTAGTTTCAAGGAAAAAGACATGTCGAATCGTCAGAACGGTACCGTCAAGTGGTTTAACGACGAGAAAGGTTTTGGTTTTATCACTCCCGAAAGCGGTCCGGATCTGTTCGTGCACTTCCGCGCGATCGAAGGTAACGGCTTCAAGAGCCTGAAAGAAGGCCAGAAAGTCAGCTTCGTAGCTGTGCAAGGTCAAAAAGGCATGCAGGCCGACCAGGTTCAGATCCTGGGCTGATTGCCGCTGCTTTGAAGAACCCCTGATCTCGATCAGGGGTTTTTTTATGCCTGGGGAAAAGTCGCGGTTAGAATGGCGCGCACTTTCGTCACAGCGAGCCCATCATGCCGAAACACCAGCTACGCCCGCAGGGAGACTTTCCCACTGCCGGGCTGATTCGTCGCCTGGCGGCCCTCTTCTACGACTTTTTGCTCTGCGTGGCGCTGATCATGGTGGTCACCCTGATCTACCAACAGGGCATCCTGCGCCTGATTCATGGTGGCGATGCACTGATGGCGATGGCCGAAGCCGGCGCCCTGGACAACGACCCGATTCTCGCCAGCCTGGTACTGCTGTCGCTGTTCGCCTTCTTCGCCAAGTTCTGGACGCATAACGGCCAGACGCTGGGCATGCAGGCCTGGGGATTGCGCATTCAGAACGCCGACGGCAGCGCCATCGACCTGTGGCAGGCCTTGCTGCGTTTCGTGGTCGCCATCGGTTCCTGGCTGTTCGCCGGCCTGGGTTTTCTCTGGCTGCTGTGGGACAAGCAGGGCCGCACCTGGCACGACATCTATTCGGACAGCCGCGTGGTTCAGCTACCCAAGAACATTCACAAGAAGTAGCCCAAGCAGATACCAAAAAGCCGGTTCACTGAACCGGCTTTTTCTTGCCCGCAAGCGACTCAGCCGGCGCGGCGTAGCAACCAAAGACCGGCCAGCGCGCAGATGCCAGCCGGCACCAGCACCGCCAGTAGCGGCGAGAAACCGAACACCAGGCTCGACGGCCCCAGCAGGTCCTGAGCGATACGGAAGATGAAGCCGACCAGCACGCCGGTGAAGACGCGCTGCCCCAGCGTCACCGAACGCAGCGGGCCGAAGATGAAGGAAATCGCCATCAGCACCAGAGCGCCAGTCACCAGCGGCTGCAATACCTTGGTCCAGAACGCCAGCCAGTAACGGGCATTGTTCAGCCCCTGCTCGCCCAGATAGTGGATGTACTGCCACAGCCCGGTCACCGAGAGCGACTCGGGCTCCATCACCACGGTGCCAAGCAGCTCCGGGTTGAGTTCGATGTCCCAGCGCTCTTCGCGCTGATTGACCACCTCGGAACGGTCTTCATGCAGCAGCGTGGTCTGCACGTTGCTCAGCATCCAGTGGTTGTCACGGTACTCGGCACGGCGAGCGAAGCTGGCCGAAAGCAGGCGACGCTCGCCGTCGAAACGGTAGCGCGTAACCCCCAGCAGAACACCGCCCGGCTGCACGGCGTTGATGTGCACGTACTCCTGGCCCTGACGATGCCACATGCCGCGCTTGGAGCTCTGCGCCGCACCACCACCCTGCGCCAGCGCACGGTCGGCCTGGGCCTGGTTCTCGGTCAGCGGCGCAACGTACTCGCCGATCAGAATGCCGGCGAGCATCAGCACCAGCATGGGCTTCATCACCGCCCAGACGATACGCCCGATGGACACGCCAGCAGCGCGCATGATGGTCAGCTCGCTGTTGCTGGCCAGGGTGCCGAGGCCGATCAGGCAGCCGATCAGCGCCGCCATCGGCAACATCTCGTAGGCGCGGCGCGGCGCGGTCAACAATACGTACCAGAGCGCCTGACCGAGGCCGTAGTCGCCCTTGTTCAGGTCGCCCAGCTCATCGATGAAGGCGAACAGCAACGCCAGGCCGAGGATGACGCCCAGTACCGCCAGAATGGCGAAGAACACCTGAGCGCCGATGTAGCGATCCAGCTTAGCCATGAGCCACCTCCGAAGTCGGCGCACGGCGGCTGGCCCACCACAGACTCAGACGTTCCCAGTACAACAGCGCCAGGCCGATGGCGAGGAAGATGCCATGCACCCACCACAGGCCCAGGGCCGCAGGCAGCCGGCCCTTGTCCAGCGCGCCACGCGCAGCGATCAGCAGGCCCAGGTACGCCATATAAAGGAAGATTGCCGGCAACAGCTTGAGGAAGCGGCCCTGACGCGGGTTGACCTTCGACAGCGGCACGGCCAGCAAGGTGACGATGAACACCAGCAGGGGCAACGACAGGCGCCATTGCAGCTCGGCCTGCATGCGCGGGTCGCTGCTGCCGAGCAACTCGCGGGTCGGCGTCGCCTCACGCTCGCTGGCTTCGATGGCGACCTCCGGCTTGGGCAGCAGCACGCCGTAGGTGTCGTACTGGATGGCGCGGTAATCCGCCTCGCCCGGCTCACCGTCATAGCGGTAGCCATTTTCCAGAATCAGATAGCGGCTACCGTCGTCCTGGATTTCCTGGCGCCCGCTCTCGGCCACCAGCACAGTGATGCCACGCTCGGAACGGCCATCGGTGGAGAAGCGCTTCTCCGACATGAACACGCCACGCAGCTCGCTGCGATCGGCCGACAGCTCCTGCGAATAGGTCACTCGCGAGCCATCACGCAGCGACTGGAAGCGCCCCGGCACCAGAGTATCGAGTTCGGTCAGGGCATCCTGCTCGTTGAGGATGCGCGCCACGCTGGCCACGCCCTGCGGCGCCAGGCCCAGACTCAGCCAGCCAACCAGCAGCGCGACGATCAGCGCTGGCGCCATGCTGTAAGCGGTCAGGCGCTGCTGGCTGACGCCGGTGGCCGACAGCACGGTCATCTCGCTGTCCAGGTACAGACGGCCGTAGGCCAGCAGGAAACCGAGGAACAGCCCCAGCGGCAGGATCAGTTGCAGGAAGCCGGGAATCCGGTAGCCCATGATCAGAAACAGCACGCCCGGGTCGAGTACGCCCTGCGCCGCCTGGGCCAGATACTTGATGAAACGACCGCTCATGATGATCACCAGCAGTACGGCACTCACCGCACTGAGGGTCACCAGCACTTCGCGGGACAGATAACGGAAGACGATCAAACCGGACGCTCCAGGGTTGTCAGGCTCAGGCGCGAACGCTCAAACTAGCCGCACCTACTTGCCGGCCCACCGCAGGGTGGACCCTCGAAAAATGGCGGCCATTATCCGTCAAACCCGACTCTTTGTCTTGGGGACAGCTCACTATGGAATTCCTCGTCAAAAGTACCCGTGCGGAAACCCTGAAAACCGCGACCCTGGTGGTCGCCATCGGCGAAGGCCGCAAGCTTGGTGACGCCGCCAAGGCCGTCGACCAGGCCAGCAACGGCGCCCTCTCCGCCGTGCTCAAGCGTGGCGATATCGCCGGCAAGCCGGGCCAGACCCTGCTGCTGCACAGCCTGCCGGGACTCAAGGCCGAACGCGTGCTGCTGGTGGGCTGCGGCAAGGGCGATCTATCCGACCGCCAACTGCGCAAGTTGGTTGCAGGCGTGCATGGCGTGCTCAAGGGCCTGGGCGGCAGCGACGCGCTGCTCGCCCTTGGCGAGCTCAAGGTCAAAGGCCGTGATACTTACGGCAAGACCCGCCTGATCGTCGAGACCCTGGCCGACGGCACCTACCTGTTCGAGCAGTTCAAGAGCCAAAAAGCCGAGCCGCGTGCGCTCAAGAAGATCACCCTGGTCGTCGACAAGGCCGAACAGGCCGACGCCGAACGCGCCCTGCAGCATGCCCGCGCCATCGCCACCGGCGTCGCCTTCACCAAGGACTTGGGCAACCTGCCGCCGAACCTCTGCCACCCCAGCTACCTGGCCGAAGAGGCCAAGGCTCTGGGCAAGGTGCACAAGAACCTCAAGGTCGAAATCCTCGACGAGAAGAAGCTCAAGGAGCTCGGCGCCGGTGCCTTCCTCGCCGTGGCCCAGGGCAGCGAGCAGCCGCCGCGGATGATCGTCATGCACTATCAGGGCGGCAAGAAGGACGAGAAGCCCTTCGCCCTGGTCGGCAAGGGCATCACCTTCGACACCGGCGGTATCAGCATCAAACCTGCCGCCGGCATGGACGAGATGAAGTACGACATGTGCGGCGCCGCCAGCGTGTTCGGCACCCTCAAGGCCGTGCTCGAGCTGCAACTGCCGATCAACCTGGTGTGCCTGCTGGCCTGCGCCGAGAACATGCCCAGCGGTCGCGCTACTCGCCCTGGAGACATCGTCACCACCATGAGCGGGCAAACTGTGGAGATCCTCAACACCGACGCCGAGGGCCGTCTGGTGCTGTGCGATACGCTGACCTACGCCGAGCGCTTCAAGCCGCAGGCCGTGATCGACGTGGCCACCCTCACCGGTGCCTGTATTGTCGCCCTGGGCAGCAACGTCTCCGGCCTGATGGGCAACAACGACACGCTGATCAAGCAGATCCTCAAGGCCGGCGAAGCCGCCGACGACCGCGCCTGGCAGCTGCCGCTGCATGACGAATACCAGGAGCAGTTGGACAGTCCCTTCGCGGACATCGCCAACATCGGCGGGCCGAAGGCCGGCACCATCACCGCGGGCTGCTTCTTGTCGCGCTTCGCCAAGAACTTCCACTGGGCGCACCTGGATGTCGCCGGCACAGCCTGGATCAGCGGAGGCAAGGACAAGGGCGGCACCGGTCGTCCGGTACCGATGCTGACCCAGTATCTGCTGGATCGCGCCAAGGCCTGACGCCGCAGCCCGGCCACGTCCTGTAGGAGCGAATTTATTCGCGATTCATCGCGAGTTATCGCGGATAAATCCGCTCCTACAGAATGCCATTCACCGCCATTCGCTTTTTATCGTCGAAGCCCCTGATGCCCAGAATCGAGTTCTACGTTCTATCCTCCAGCGACGCCGCGGGCCGTCTGCGTGCTGCCTGCCAGTTGGCGCTCAAGGCCTGGGGCGCCGGCATGCCGGTGTTCGTCCGAGGTAGCGACGAGGCGCAATGCGCTGAGCTCAACGAGCTGCTGTGGAGTTTCAAGGCCGAGCGCTTCGTACCCCACGACCTGCACCAAGACGCGCCGCTGTCGCCCGTGGTGCTGGGTATCGATGAAGTGCCGAGTGCCGACCAGGGCGTGCTGATCAACCTCGGCAGCAGCCTGTCGCCGCACGTCGAGCGCTTTTCCCGCATCATCGAGATCGTCAACCAGCAACCCGAATTGCTCAGCGCCTGTCGCGAGAATTTCCGCACCTACCGCCAGCGCGGGTATGATCCGCAGCGCGTCGAACTTTAGTGGCCGTCGGCGCTCACAATTCAGGCTACTTCTGCCCTTTTGCCCGCTGCACCGACCGCCATGGACACGCCCAAGCCTCCGCAAAAACCTGCTCAGTTGCTGCACGACCTGGAGTCGATTCGCGAGCTGCTGGGTGACGACAGATCCGAGCCGCCGCTGCTGATCGACTCGCTCGATCCGGACAGCATCCCGGTGCTGTCCGATATCGTCAGCGCGCCGCCCGGCCCACCGCCGCCCTTCCACGCCGCGCCGGCGCCCAAGTCGAGCGCGCCGGCGCCAGCATCTGCCGAGCCTCCGCCCGCGAGCCCGTTGCGCGAACGCATCGAGCCGCGCCTGCACGACAGCGCACGCGAGCTGCAGCACCTCAATGGCGAGCTGCGCGCAGCCGCGCAACTGATTCTGCAGGACGTGATCGACGACTTCGTGCCGCAGATCGAGGCTGAACTCAAACGCCGCCTGGAAGCCCGACTGCCGCGCCTGTTGCCGCCGCGCAGACCCTGACACGTCTCAACCCGGGCGGCGCGCCCTGCCCCCAGCGTCGCGCCACTGCCCTCTGACGCGCAGCCCTTACGCCGCAAGGCCCATCCCCGTTATACTTGTCGGCTTTTCCGATCAGCCGTCACAAGGGTCCCGCCGCGCATGGACAAGACCTACCAGCCGCACGCCATCGAATCCAACTGGTACCAGACCTGGGAGCAGAACAACTACTTCGCCCCACAAGGTCATGGTGAGCCGTACACCATCATGATCCCGCCGCCGAACGTCACCGGCAGCCTGCATATGGGTCACGGCTTCAACAACGCGATCATGGATGCGCTGATCCGCTTCCGCCGCATGCAGGGCCGCAACACCTTGTGGCAGCCGGGCACCGACCACGCGGGCATCGCCACCCAGATGGTGGTGGAGCGCCAGCTCGCTGCGCAGGCCATAGGTCGTCACGACCTGGGCCGCGAGAAATTCCTGGAGAAGGTCTGGGAATGGAAGAACCAGTCCGGCGGCACCATCACCCGCCAGATCCGTCGCCTCGGCTCCTCTGTGGATTGGTCGCGCGAGCGCTTCACCATGGACGACGGCCTCTCCGAAGCGGTGAAGGAAGCCTTCGTCCGCCTGCATGAAGACGGCCTGATCTACCGCGGCAAGCGCCTGGTCAACTGGGACACCAAGTTCCACACCGCCATCTCCGACCTCGAAGTGGAGAACCACGACGAGAAAGGCTCGCTGTGGAACCTGCGCTACCCGCTGGCCGACGGCAACAAGACCACCGAAGGCAACGACTACCTGATCGTCGCCACCACCCGCCCGGAAACCATGCTCGGCGACAGTGCCGTGGCCGTGCATCCGGAAGACGAGCGCTACAAGGCGCTGATCGGCAGCTACGTCGAACTGCCGCTGCTGGGCCGCCGCATCCCGATCATCGCCGATGACTACTGCGATCCCGAGTTCGGCACCGGTTGCGTGAAGATCACCCCGGCGCACGACTTCAACGACTATGAAGTCGGCAAGCGCCACAACCTGCCGCTGATCAACATCTTCGACAAGAATGCCGCCGTGCTGGCCAGCGCCCAAGTGTTCAACCTCGACGGCAGCGTCAACGAGCAGGTCGAGGCCAACATCCCCGAGCAGTTCGCCGGCCTGGATCGTTTCGAGGCGCGCAAGCAGATCGTCGCTGCGTTCGACACTGCCGGCCTGCTGGAGAAGATCGAGGATCACGCGCTGAAAGTGCCGAAGGGCGACCGCTCCGGCACCGTGATCGAGCCGTGGCTGACCGACCAGTGGTACGTTTCCACCAAGCCGCTGGCGGAAAAAGCCATCGCTGTGGTCGAGAGCGGCGAAATCCAATTCGTGCCCAAGCAGTACGAGAACATGTACTTCAGCTGGATGCGCGACATCCAGGACTGGTGCATCAGCCGCCAGCTGTGGTGGGGCCACCGCATCCCGGCCTGGTACGACGAAGCCGGCAACGTCTACGTCGGCCGTGACGAAGCGGAAGTACGCGCCAAGCACAACCTCGGCGATGCCGCCCTGCGCCAGGACGAAGACGTGCTGGACACCTGGTTCAGCTCCGGCCTGTGGACCTTCTCCACCCTCGGCTGGCCGCAGCAGACCGACTTCCTCAAGACCTTCCACCCCACCGACGTGCTAGTCACCGGCTTCGACATCATCTTCTTCTGGGTCGCGCGGATGATCATGCTGTCGACTCACCTGACCGGGCAGATTCCGTTCAAGACCGTGTACGTGCACGGCCTGGTGCGCGACGGCCAGGGGCAGAAGATGTCCAAGTCCAAGGGCAACGTGCTCGACCCGCTGGATATCGTCGACGGCATCACCCTCGACGAACTGCTGGAAAAACGCACCAGCGGCATGATGCAGCCCAAGCTGGCCGAGAAGATCGCCAAGCAGACCAAGGCCGAGTTCCCCGAAGGCATCGCCAGCTACGGCACCGACGCCCTGCGCTTCACCTTCTGCTCGCTGGCCACCACTGGCCGCGACGTGAAGTTCGACATGGGCCGCGTCGAGGGCTACCGCAACTTCTGCAACAAGCTGTGGAACGCCGCCAACTTCGTCATCGAGAACACCGATGGCCAGGACACTGGCGTGGGCGGTAAAGAAGTCGAGCTGTCCTCGGTGGACCGCTGGATCATCAGCCAGCTGCAACGCACCGAAGCCGAAGTCACCCGCCAGCTCGATGCCTTCCGCTTCGACCTGGCCACCCAGGCGCTCTACGAGTTCGTCTGGGACCAGTACTGCGCCTGGTACCTGGAGCTGGTCAAGCCGGTGCTGTGGGACGAGAACGCGCCGATCGAGCGCCAGCGCGGCACCCGTCGCACCCTGGTCCGCGTGCTGGAAGTCATCCTGCGCCTGGCTCACCCGTTCATGCCCTTCATCACCGAAGAAATCTGGCAGCGCATCAAGGGCCAGGCCGGCGTGCAGGGCGAGACCCTGATGCTGCAGCCCTGGCCGGTGGCCAATGAAAGCCGCATCGACGCCGCCGCCGAAGGCGACATCGAGTGGGTCAAGCAGTTGATGCTCGGTGTACGGCAGATCCGGGGCGAGATGAAAATCTCCATGGCCAAGCGCATCGACATCATCGTTGCCAACGCCAGTGCCGAGGATCAGCGTCGCCTGGCCGACTTCGAGCCGCTGCTGAACAAGCTGGCCAAGCTCGAATCCGTGCGCGTGCTGGCTGCCGGTGAGGAAGCGCCGATGTCCGCCACCACCCTGGTCGGCGAGATGGAGGTGCTGGTGCCGATGGCCGGGCTGATCGACAAGGACGCCGAACTGGCACGCCTGGACAAGGAGATCGCCCGCCTCGACGGCGAGGTCAAGCGCGTCGGCGGCAAACTGGCCAACGAAGGCTTCGTCGCCAAGGCGCCCGCCGAAGTGCTGGAAAAGGAACGCGCCAAACTGGCCGAGGCCGAGCAGGCCCTGGCCAAGATGGTCGAGCAGCGCGGCAAGATCGCCGCGCTCTGATCCCCCTGCGACACCCACAGGCCCGCGCCCTAACCGGCGCGGGTTTTGTTTTTTGTGGGAGGGCTTCAGCCGCGAGCTTCAACCGCAAAGTCGCGGCTGAAGCCCCTCCCACGGTTCATCTGATTTTCCGGTACCCCCATGACTGCCCGCTCCCCTTCCCTGCTTGATGCGCTGCTGCCGATTGGCGTGCTCGTCATTCTGCTCAGCCTCTCCGTCTACCTGTTCGGTGATGGCTCCTCAAGCGGCCCGAACCAGATCGCTCTGATGAGCGCCGCCTTCGTCGCCGGCCTGGTCGGCCTGAAGAACGGCCTGCGCTGGGCCGAGATCGAGGAAGGCATACTTGCCGGCATTCATATGGCGATGAAGGCCAACCTGATCCTGCTGGCGGTGGGCGCGCTGATCGGCACCTGGATTCTCGCCGGCACCGTGCCGACCATGATCTGGCTGGGCCTGAAGCTGATCAGCGCCGAGTACTTCTACGTCACCAGCTGCCTGATCTGCGCGCTCACCGCGCTGTCCATCGGCAGTTCGTGGACAGTAGCCGGCACCCTCGGCATCGGCCTGATGGGCGTGGCGGCGGGCCTGGGTCTGGATCCGGCGATCACCGCCGGCGCGATCATTTCCGGCGCCTACTTCGGAGACAAGCTCTCGCCGCTGTCGGACACCACCAACCTGGCGCCGGCCGCTGCCGGTGCCGACCTGTTCGCGCATATCCGCAACATGCTGCGTACCACCGTGCCGGCGCTGCTGATCGCCCTGGTGATCTTCTTCGTGCTCGGCCAGCAGGCCGGCACCAGCCACGACACCGGGCGCATCGCCGAAGTGCTGGCGGCGCTGGAGGCGCAGTTCAACCTGGGCTGGCACCTGCTTTTGCCGGTGGCCTTTTTGTTGTTTCTCGCCATGCGTCAGTGGGCGGCCTTTCCGGCGGTATTTCTTGCTGCGCTGCTCGGCGCCGTGTTCGCCGTGCTGTTTCAGCCGGAGGTGATGAGCCGTCTGGCCGACCCAGCGGCCGGCGTTCTGGCGCCACTGAAAACCGTATGGAGCGCGCTGTTCGCCGGCTATGAATCGGCCAGCGGCAACGCCGAGCTCGACGGCCTGCTGTCCAAGGGCGGCATGGGCAGCATGCTCACCACCGTGTGGCTGATCATCTGCGCCATGTGCTTCGGCGGCGTGCTGGAACGCCTCGGCCTGCTGCAACGCCTGCTACAGAGCGCGCTGCGCCTGGTTCGCAGCGACAGCGGCCTGGTCGTCAGCACCATCACCACCACCATCGGCACCAACATCATCACCGCCGATCAGTACATCGCCCTGGTGCTGCCGGGCCGTATGTACCGCGCCGAATACGAGAAGCGCGGCCTGGCGCCGACCTACCTGTCCCGCGCACTGGAAGACGGCGGCACCCTGACCTCGGTGCTGGTGCCCTGGAACACCTGCGGCGCTTACATGGCCGCCACCCTGGGCGTGGCCACCCTGAGCTACCTGCCGTACTGCTTCTTCAACCTGATCATGCCGGTGCTGGCCATCGCCCTCGCCTACCTGCTGCCACCACGCAGCAGCGCTGCCGCACAGTAGCCGTACCGCTGCGCGCGAGCGGCATGGATCGCCCTCGCTGCGCAGCTGCGGCATTAAGTCGTTTCCTTTTACAAGGTATTTCAGGCATCTTCCCCCCGCCTACCGACCTCCAATACCTCCAAAAGAAAACAGGCGGACCCCTTCATGTATGCGTTGATGGCCCTCGTATTCGTCCTCGGTTACCTGTGCATCGCCCTCGAACACCCGTTAAAGATCGACAAGGCAGCCTCCGCCCTGCTCACCGCCGTGATCGCTTGGACGCTGCTGGTGCTCGGCGCCGACAGCATCCTGCCGCTGCTCGGTACCGGCACTGCAGGGGCCAGCACCAACACCCATCATGTGGTCGAAGAGCTGCGCCATCATCTCGGCGAGATTTCCGAGATCCTGTTCTTCCTCATGGGCGCGATGACCATCGTCGAGCTGATCGACGCCCATGAAGGTTTCAAGGTCATCACCGACCGCATCCGCACCCACAAGCGCGTGCACCTGCTGTGGCTGGTAGGGCTGATCACCTTCTTCCTGTCCGCCGCGCTGGACAACCTGGCCACTACCATCGTGATGATCTCGCTACTGCGCAAGCTGATCGCCGACCGCCACGAGCGCTGGTTCTACGCCGGCATCGTGGTCATCGCCGCCAACGCCGGCGGCGCCTGGTCGCCTATTGGCGACGTCACCACCACCATGCTGTGGATCGGTAATCAGGTCACCGCCACCGGCATCATCATCGAGCTGTTCCTGCCCAGCCTGGTCTGCCTGCTGGTGCCGCTGCTGTTCATGAGCTTCCGTCTCAAGGGCGAGGTGGCCGAGCCGCGCATCAAGGAAAGCGCCGAGAGCCGCCGCGACCCGACCACGCCCTTCGAACGCAACCTGGTGTTCGGCCTCGGTCTGGGTGCGCTGATCTTCGTGCCGGTATTCAAGACCATCACCCATCTGCCGCCGTACATGGGCATCCTTTTCGGCCTCAGCTTGCTGTGGATCACCACCGAGATCATCCACCGCAGCAAGAACAGCGAAGAGAAGGACCCGCTATCGGTAGTCGGCGTACTGCGCCGTATCGACATCACCAGCGTGCTGTTCTTCCTCGGCATCCTGCTGGCGGTGTCGGCGCTGTCCAGCGCCGGCCACCTGATCCAGGTGGCGACGCTGCTCAAGGACAGCCTGGGCAACGTTTACAGCATCGCCATTTCCATCGGACTGCTGTCGGCCGTGGTGGACAACGTGCCGATGGTCGCCGGCGCCATGAAGATGTACCCGCTGATCAGCCCCGAAACCCTAGCCACCGCTGCCGCGGAAGAACTGCCCTGGCTGCGCAACTTCGTGGTCGACGGCAACTTTTGGGAAATGCTCGCCTACTGCGCCGGCACCGGTGGCAGCTGCCTGATCATCGGTTCGGCCGCCGGTGTGGCAGCCATGGGTATGGAGAAGATCAACTTCATCTGGTATCTGAAGAAGATCACCGGCCTGGCCCTCCTCGGCTACCTCGCCGGTGCCGGCACTTACATACTGCTGTTCGCCGCCTGACCCGCGGCGGCGCCCGGACACGAACAGGAAGTCACCATGCAGACGAGCAAGACCCGCACCAGTTTCTACCGTCGCCTCTACGTGGCCTGGCTGATCGACAGCGGCCAGGCCGTCAGCGTGCCCGCGTTGATGGAGGCCACCGGCATGCCGCGGCGCACCGCGCAGGACACCCTCGCGGCGCTGGCCGAACTGGATATCGACTGCCAGTTCGCGCAGAACCAGGGCGAGCGCAACAATGCCGGTCATTATCGGATTCAAGACTGGGGGCCGATCGACAAGCGCTGGATCGCCGCCAACCTGCAACAGATCAAGGCGACGCTGGGTTATCCCTGAGATAATCGCGCCTTTACTTCAGGGCGCCTCTAAAAACGTAGGCGAGGCAGTCAGCACAAGGCACAACGACCAGCGGGAGTAACAGCCGAAGGCTGGCCCGAAGGGCGAGCGCCAGCGAGTCAAGCAAGCGAAAAACGGTCGGAGTCGCGCTCGACTTTACGAGCTGTAAATGAGCATTTTGATCGGACTCGCGCACGAGCTTGTTTTTAACGCAGTGATGACAACGCAGGTAGTTTTTAGAGGCGCCCTTCATGGGACATGCGATGAATCCGGATCTGCTCTGGGTGCTCGGCCTGCTGGCCGGCGCCATCACCCTCTTCGTCATCGGCAAGCCGCGCATGGACGTGGTCGCCCTGCTGGTGCTGGTCGCCCTGCCGCTGACCGGTGTGCTCGACCTGCAGCAGACCCTGGCCGGTTTCAGCGATGCCAACGTCATCCTCATCGCCGCGCTGTTCATCATCGGCGATGGCCTGGTGCGCACGGGTATCGCCTACCGCCTGGGCGACTGGTTGGTGGCCAAAGCTGGCAGCAGCGAGACGCGCCTGCTGATTCTGCTGATGCTGGCAGTGGCAGGGCTGGGTTCGGTGATGAGTTCCACCGGCGTGGTGGCGATCTTCATTCCGGTGGTGCTCGGCGTCGCCGCACGCCTGCGTATCGCCCCGGGCCGTCTGATGATGCCACTGGCCTTTGCCGGGCTGATCAGCGGCATGCTCACGCTGGTCGCCACGCCGCCGAATCTGGTGGTACACGCCGAACTGCGCCGCGCCGGCCTGGATGGCTTCGACTTTTTCACCTTCACCCCCATCGGCCTGGCAGTGCTGGTGCTCGGTGTCGGCTACATGCTGGTCGCCCGGCGCTGGCTGGTGCGCAATGACGCCGACGGCAACGCCGAGCCGCCGCGCCTGACCCTGGCCGACCTCGCCGAGCGCTATCGCCTGAGCGAGCGTGAGCGGCGCCTGCAGGTACGCGCCGACTCGCCCCTGGCCAGGCAGATTCTCAACGAGCTGCAGCTGCGCCGTGATCACGGCATCAACGTCATCGCCATCGAGCGTCGCCAGCGTCTGCGCACCCTGTTGCTGATGGCCAGTGGCAATACCCTGCTGGAGCCGGGCGACGTGCTGCTGGTGGATATCGCCAGCCCCACCATCGGCCTGCTCGGCAGCTACCAGGCGCTGGGCCTGGAGCCCATGCCGCTGCCGCATTCCTATTTCAGCCTGCATGCCCATGAACTGGGCCTGGCCGAAGTGGCGCTGCCGCCGGAGTCGCAATTACCCGGCAAGACCATCCAGGAGCTGGGCTTTCGCTCGCGGCACAAGCTCAACGTGGTCGGCCTGCGCCGCCAGGGGCAGGCGCTGGAAGGCGTGCTGGTGGATGAGAAACTCAAGGCCTCCGACACCCTGCTGGTAGCCGGCGCCTGGCGCGATATACACCGTTTGCAGGGGCTGAACCGCGACTTTCTGGTGCTCAGCCTGCCGGCGGAAGTAGCCGAGGTGGCACCTGCCGCGCGCAAGGCGCCCTACGCGCTGCTCAGCCTGGCGGTGATGGTGGGCCTGATGGTCAGCGGCCTGGTGCCCAATGTGCAGGCCGCGCTGATCGCCTGCCTGCTGATGGGCGCGTTTCGCTGCATCGACCTGGACAGCGCCTACCGCGCGATTCACTGGCCAACGCTGATCCTCATCGTCGGCATGCTGCCCTTCGCTCAGGCGCTGCAGCAGACCGGCGGCGTCGAACTGGCCGTGCAGGGCCTGGTGGGCGGTCTGGGCGGTGCAGGACCGCACCTGATCCTGGCCAGCCTGTTCGCGCTGACCGCGGTGATCGGCCTGTTCATCTCCAACACCGCCACGGCGGTGCTGATGGCCCCGGTGGCCATCGCCACTGCGCAGGCGCTAGGGGCCTCGCCGCTGCCTTTCGCCATGACCGTGGCGCTGGCTGCGTCGGCAGCGTTCATGACGCCGATCTCCTCGCCGGTGAACACCTTGGTACTCGGCCCCGGCCAGTACCGCTTCGGCGACTTCGTGCGTATCGGCGTACCCTTCACCCTGCTGGTGATGATCGTCAGCGTACTGCTGGTGCCGATGATCTTTCCGTTGTAGCCCAACGCGCCTGTGGGAGCGGCCTTGGCCGCGAAGCTTGGCTGTCGCACCCATTCGCGGACAAGTCCGCTCCCACACCGCGCCAGGCTGTGGGAAAATCCGCACCCGACTCGCCAGACCATCGCCATGCCCCAGCCGCCGAAACGCCCACGCAAACCCGCCCCCGCCGCCGTGAAAACCGCGCCAGCCAAGGGCGAGCTGCATCCGCGCAATCGTCATCAGGGGCGCTACGACTTTCCCGCGCTGATCGAGGCTAGCCCGGAGCTAGGCCATTTCGTCATCACCAACCCATACGGCAAGCCGAGCATCGACTTCGCCGAGCCGGCGGCGGTCAAGGTGTTCAACCGCGCGCTGCTGGCGCAGTACTACGGGATTCGCTACTGGGACATTCCCGATGGTTACCTGTGCCCACCGATTCCCGGCCGTGCCGACTATCTGCACAACCTCGCCGATCTACTGGCGAACGACAGTGATGGGCAGATACCACGAGGTGCCGGCATCCGCGCGCTGGATATCGGCGTCGGTGCCAACTGCATCTACCCACTGATCGGCCATTGCGAATACGGCTGGCGTTTCGTCGGCGCCGATATCGCCCCGGCCGCGCTGGCCTCGGCGCGCGCCATCGTCGCGGCCAACCCGCAACTGGCCGGCGGCGTCGAGTTGCGCCAGCAGGCCAATGCAGAACACATTTTCCTCGGCCTGCTGCAAGCCGATGAACGCTTCGACCTGACCCTGTGCAACCCGCCCTTCCACTCCAGTGCCGATGAGGCCACCCGCGGCAGCACGCGCAAGTGGCGCAACCTCGGCAAGCTCGACCCCAGGCGCAAGCTGCCGGTGCTCAACTTCGGCGGCCAGGCGGCCGAGCTGTGGTGCCCAGGTGGCGAGGCCGCCTTTCTCAAGCGCATGGCCAGCGAAAGCGCGCAGGTAGCCGCGCAGGTGTTGTGGTTCAGCAGCCTGGTGTCAAAAGGCAGCAACGTCGAGCTGCTGCAGGGTTGGCTGGCCAGGGCCGGCGCGGCCGAGGTACGCATCCTCGGCATGTCCCAGGGACAGAAGCAAAGCCGCCTGGTGGCCTGGACATTCAAGGATGCCAAGCAGCGCAGCGCCTGGCGGCAGGCAGGCGCCTGAAACTCCCACAGTGCCCTTAGACCGGATGCAATCCGGGAACGCTCTGCAAGCGCCAATGGCGAACTGTTCACTAGGCGCCTGAGTCCGCCCTACAGCGTTGTTCTGTAGGAGTGGCTTCAGCCGCGAAATGCCCAGCCTAGAAACCCGCCGCAAACCGTGGGAGGGGCTTTAGCCGCGACAAACCATCGCCGCTAAAGCGCCTCCCACGACAGTTGACCTTCGTAGCCCGGATGCAATCCAGGGCCAGCCGCCGAGATTCCCGGCTTGCATCCGGGCTACGGTTCCGTAGGAGCGGCTTCAGCCGCGAAATGCCTCGCCCGCTCAGCGAATGAAGCCCTTGCTAACCTCACGGAACACTTCAGTCCCCGCCTGCTCAAGCCATTCGAACGCGACCATCTCGCGCGAGACAATCACAGCACCAGCACGCTCCATGCGCGCCAGGCCCAGGGCCTTGTCGCGCGGCCGGCGCGAGCCGACGGCCTCGTCCACCACGAACACCTCGCGCCCGGCCGCCAGCAGACCTAGCACGGTCTGTAGCACGCAGACATGGGTTTCCGTGCCACAAACGATGAACTGCCGACGCTCGCCGCCCGGCAGATCGAACAGCCCGGCGCCCCCGGTCGCCGAGAAATGAATCTTCTCGCGCAACACCTCGCTCGGCAGCAGCGCCCGCAGGCCCGCCTCGGTCATCCCCAGCCCCTTGGGATACTGCTCGGTGGTGATCACCGGCACCTGCAGGCGCTGCGCCACCTGCACCAGCCAGGCGGCCTGCTCGACCACCGCCGCGCCGCCGTCGATGGCCGGCAGCAGCCGCTCCTGCAGGTCGATCACCAGGAGGGTGGAATCCTTCGCTCGCATCAGCATCACTACGCTCCTTCCTTCACTGCAAAACGCGCGTCGAGCCGGCTGTAGCCGAGGCCGACGCCCTTGTGCACCCGCAGCTGTACGGGAATGCGCTCCTTCATCGCCTCGACATGACTGATCACGCCGATGGTCTTGCCGCTGGCGTTGAGGTTGTCCAGGGCATCGAGCGCCACTTCCAGGGTTTCACCATCCAATGTACCGAAGCCCTCGTCGAGAAACAGTGAGTCGATGCTGGTCTTGTGGCTGACCAAGTCCGACAGCGCCAGGGCCAGCGCCAGGCTGACCAGGAAGCTCTCGCCACCGGACAGCGTACGGCAGTCGCGTGCCACATCGGCCTGCCAGGTGTCGCACACCTCCAGCTCCAGTTCGCCGCTGCTCTTGCGCGCCAGCTGGTAGCGCCCGTGCAGGCGCGTCAGTTGACGGTTGGCCAGGTGAATCAGGTGATCGAGGGTCAGGCCCTGGGCGAATTTGCGGAACTTGGCGCCATCGGCCGAACCGATCAAACCGTTGAGTTGCTGCCACAGCGCATGTTCGCGCTCCTGCGTGGCGATCTCGGCGAACAGTGCCTGCTGGCTGCTGCGCCGCGCATCGTCAGCCTGCAACTGGGCGCGCAGCTCGCCCTGGCGTTGACTCAGCTCGCGCAAGGCCAGCTGCAGCGCCTGTAGCTGCTCGTCCAGCTCGGCCAAGGTCAGTTCGGTCTGCGAAGCAGCACTCAACTGCTGCCATTGCGCGTCGGCGGCGGCCAGCAGCGTCGTCGCCTCGGTGAGAGCCTGCTGCAGACGCGCCTGCAAGGCGGTCAAGCGCTCGCGTTCGTCATCGTCCAGCAGTGCGGCGAGAAATGCCGGCAAATCGGCAAAGGGGCTGGCCACCAGCGCCTGCTGCCAGCGCTGCTCGGCATCGCTCAGGCGCTGCTGCAGTTGTTGCAGCAAGGCGTGCTGGCTCTGTTCCCGCCCCCGCAGGGCATCGCTTTCACGCTGCGCGCTGGCCAGCCTGTCGATAGCACCTTGCAGGGCCTGCTCGGGCTGCGTCACTGGTTCAGGTTCGCTCAGCGCCTGCGCCTGTTCGCCCTGCCAACGCTGCTGCCAGTGCTCGGCCTGGGCCTCGGCGTCAGCAAGCAAACGCTGCGTCTCGCGCTGTAGTTCGTGCAGTTGCTGATCCTGCGCCTGGGCCTGTTGCCAGTCGCGCCAGGCGCTTGCCTGCTCGGCCAGCCAGGCATCAGCGTCCGCCGGCAATTGCCGGGCGAACCCTTCGAGGCTGGCCAACAGTGCCTGCTCATGGCGCTGCAGTTCCTGCTCCAGGCCCAGCAGACGTTCATCCTGCTCACGCTGGCGTGCCAACAGATTGGCTTCATCGCGCGCCAGTAGCGCCAGGCGCTGCTGCATATCGGCCTGGGCGCGCTCGGCTACTTCACGCGCGTTGCGCGCCTGCGCGAGCTGTGCCTGCCAGTTCTCGACAGCAGCGAGCCGCTCCTGCAACTGCGCCAGGCTCTGTTCGTGTTCCCGCTGTAGCTGACTCAGCGCGTTGCCATCGGCGATCTGCAAGGCCTGCTCGGCCAGGTGCTGCTGCCACTGTGCGTTCTGCTGGGCAGCCTGCTGTTGCGCCTGCTCCAATTGCTGCTGCAGCTGGGCGATCTGCGTGGCCAGGCGGGTCAGCTCGTCACGCAGGGTGCCGCCCTGGTTCTCCAGCTGCGCCAGCTCGCTGCGGCACTGTTCCAGCGCCTGGCGCGTCGCGGAAACGTTGAGCGCCTGATACTGGCTGACCGCCGGATGCTCGTGCGAGCCGCACAACGGGCAGGCTTCACCCGCCTGCAACTGGGCACGATAGGCTTCCAGATCCTGAATGCGCTGCTCCTGCTCCAGCAGCTTTTCCTTGTCGATGACCTGCTGCTTGAGCCCCTTGTAGCGCTCGCGCAGGCCGGTGATTTCATCGTTCTTGGCGCCGTGCTGCGTTTGTAACTGCGCCAGGCGCGGGGCTAGCTCGGCGAGCTGTTTGGCCGTTTGCTCGCGGCTCTGCGCCAGCTGCTCGAGGCGGTCCAGCGCCCGGCCCTGCACTTGCAACTGCTGCCAGCGCTGACGCATCCCGGCCTCATCACCCTCGCCGAGCAACGCCTGCAGCTCGCTCTGCTGTCTGGCTTCGAGGCTCCTGGCCTGCTCCAGGCGTGTCGCTGCGTCCTGTTGTTGCGTGCTGAGCTGATCACGTTGGTGTTGCAGACTGTCGAGCTGCTCACGTTCCTGCGCCAGGCGCACCTGCAGCGTCAGCCGTTCCTTGAGCAGTTGCCCACGCTGATCGAATTGCGCACGCCAGCCCCCCAGCAACTCGCCCAGTCGCGCTCGCTGCGGGGTGGCGCTCAGGCGCGCTTGCAGCGCTTCGCGCTGTTCGGCCAGTTGCTGCTGTTCACGCTGGCGAAAGTTCAGGCATTGCCGGGCATAGCGGCCGGCCAGCCAGAGTTGCTGGTGTTCGCGCTCGCTGCTGTGGCGTTGTTGTGCCTGCAGGTCGTCCAGCGCCTGCTGCGCGCGCTGGCGATCCTCCTGCACCTGCCGCCAGCTCTGATACAGCGGCTGCAAGCGAACGGCCGGTTCACTGGCAGCCAGGCGCTGTAAATCGTCGGCCGCCTCGTCGCATACCTGCTGCGCCTGCCCCAGCGCCAGGCGTGCCTGCTCGCGTTGTTGCTCGGCCTGTTGCAGGGCCTCACGCCAGCGGCGCTGACCTTGCAGGGTCTGCTGCCGCGCCAGCAGAGGCGCCTCTTCCTGACTCAGGTGCTGATGCTCGGCCTGCAGCTCGGCGCGCTGCGTCTCGTCCAGCAGCTCCATGCCCTGGGCGCGGCTTTTCAGCAGATTGAGCGCCTGCTCCGAAGCCTTGGTACGTTCGTAGACCTGCTGCGAGATCTGCCCGTACACCTCGGTGCCGGTCAGCTCCTCCAGCAACTCGGCGCGCTGGTTGGCGTTGGCCTCGAGGAAGGCCGCGAAGCCACCTTGGGCCAATAGCATGGACTTGGTGAAACGCTCGAAATCCAGACCGGTCAGCTCGGCGGTAAGGTGTTCCTTCTCGCGAATCTTGTCGGTGAGGATTTCACCGTCGGCAATGCGCGCCAGTTCGACCTTGGGCGCCTGCAATGCACCCTCGACCTTGTCCCGCGCGCGACGCTGGCTCCAGAAGGCGCGGTAGCCCTGCCCCTTCACCTCGAACTCCACTTCGGCCAGGCAGTCGGCGGTATGCCGGGTCATCAGCTCGTTGCCGCTGGCCGACAGCGTGCTCATGCGCGGTGTGCGGTGGTACAAGGCCAGGCAGATGGCATCGAGAAGTGTGGTCTTGCCCGCGCCGGTCGGCCCGGTGATCGCGAACAGGCCGCTACCGGCAAAAGGCTCGGCGACGAAGTCGATCTTCCATTCGCCCTTGAGCGAGTTGAGGTTCTTGAGGCGCAGGCTGAGGATTTTCATGCACAGGTCGTAAGCCGATGAAGGCGTTCATTCTGGCATTGTCCTCAGCCGCGTGCAGGCTCAATCGCGGCAGTAGCCCTCGCCGCTGCGCACGGTCAGGCAGTTCTGCTTGTCCAGCAGCCACTTCATGCCGGTGGCCTCACCGTCGGTGGCGGTGATGGTTTCGACCTCTCCATCGCGCACGAAAACGATCTTCTCTCCCTGCGCACGGCCGACGAAGCGCCGCGGGCCGTCAAGGTTGGCGATGGTCAGTCGGTAGTCGGCGAGCGTTCCGCTGATCTCCAGGTAGGTGCCCTCCGGGCCGTTCCAGCGCCCCAGCCATTGCTCGGTCAGCCTGGCGTCCTGCTCGCTGGAGTTTTTCGCACAGCCAGTGAGCAAGAGGGAAACGGCAGCAGTCGCGAGAAGAAAATGCGCAGGTCTTTGCATGAGGCTCTCCACAGCAATGGGGGGTAGTCGCTTTCGACCAGAGCGGCTCATGGCCGGTTCAGGCCTGTACTCAAAGGACCTCGATACGGTCGCGGCCATTGGCCTTGGCCCGGTACATGGCCTGATCCGCGCGTTCCATCAGGCTGTCGAGGCTTTCGCCGGGATGGTATTCGGCAATGCCGAAGCTTGCGCTGTTGCGCTCAACGCGGTCGAACGAAAAGCCGTTGATACGCTTCTGCAGCGCCTGCACGGCCCGCATCGCATGCTCTGCATCGGTCTCGGGGAGGACGATGAGAAATTCTTCGCCGCCGAGTCGGCCGACTTTATCCACGACCCGCACACCGTCGCGCAGCAATCCGGCGAATTGACGCAGCACGCTGTCTCCGATCGCATGACCGTGTGTGTCGTTGACCGTCTTGAAGTGGTCGATATCGATCAGCACCACCGAAAATGGCGTGCCGTAGCGGTTGGCCCGTGCAGCTTCTTCGACGAGAAAGTGCAGGGTACGCGCGCGATTCCACAACCCGGTCAGGCTGTCGATGCTGGCGCTCAGGACCAGGCTGTCCTGATGCAGGAACATGCGTTTGTATGCCTTTTCCAGCAGAAATGCGCTGAGCAGGCCGAAGGAGAACGAGGCGAGAATCCAGATCAGGTGCAGGCGCTGCATGCCCGACTGCAGCGAATCACCGAGAGTGACGAGGAGAATCACCAGCACCGACGCCGAGGCCGTTGCGCTGGCCTGACGCAGGGTGAGCCCGGAAACGGCGAAGGTCCACATCAGGTTGAGGTAAATCTCCGGTGCGTAATGGACGAACAGCGGTGTGCCGTAATTGAAATAGAGATTGGCTGCCGCCGTACACACGGGCGCCACCATGAGAATGGCGAACATGGTGCGCTGGCGGTTCGGCTGAAAACTCAACACCTCAACTGCCAGCAGCGCTCCGGGCACCATCAGCCCGTGAACGATGAAACGAGCCCATACCTGCTCGCTCGCCACGTTCTGCTCGATGGCGGCATAGATCAGGTACAGCGCCATCGTCAGGAATGCGACGTAGCGAATCTGCGGAATCTTCGCCTGCAGATACCAGCTGACGAACGCCTGCCGAGTCGTCTCGGGCGCCCCGTGCAGGGGGTTCAGCGCACGTATCAAGGAATTCAACAACGGCACCTTTGCACCTCAGCCAAATGGCCATCATCCACAGCATAGAACGCCTGCAGCGGAACAGACCACAAGACGACGCCTGAGGGCTGCGGGGAAGGAGGAGCGCAGGTGGGCCGAATCCCCCCGGCAACTGGAACGGTCAACCCAATGGTCACAACAAAGCGGCTTCGGCACTGGCCAGACAGGGCAAAACTGGGAAGAAGCGCGGTTCACCGCTGTGAATGAGCGTTCGACTTCCTGCTCAGACCGGGTTTTACGGTTTGATGACGATACGCCCAAGCGGCTTCTCCTTCTCGGCATAATCATGGGCTGCGGCAGCCTCCGATAACTTGAAAGTTCGGTCAATGACGCTGCGAAGACTGCCCTTAGCAATGGCCTTCAACATGTCGTCAACATTCGAACGTACGGAGGGTCTCTCGAAAAGGGTTCCCATGAACACGCCCAGGAGTGTCTGGTTGGCCTGCATCGGTGGCCACAGGTCAGCTGTCAGGTTGCCGCCCCCCGCATTACCGACAAAGACAAGACGGCCCTCATGCGCGAGACAGGAAAGGGAGGCCTGCAGAGTCTTTCCAACCGGATCGATAACGAGGTCGACGCCTGCGCCTTCTGTGAATTTATGAACTGCTTCCACCACGTCAAAGTTAGCGCGGTCTATTACGTGGTCAGCGCCGAGTTCGACCAAGCGATTTTTGCGCTGTGCCCCGCTTGCTACAGCAATTACAGTCGCGCCCGATTGTGCTGCAAGCTGAAGAGCAGCAACCCCTACTCCGCCGGCAGCCGCCTGGATGAGAACAGTCTCCCCACGTTTAAGTGCGCCTCGCGTGAAAAGACAGTGGTAAGCGGTTCCAAACGAGATTGGTACAACTGCAGCATCCGAGGCATCTAGCTCATCGGGTATGCACCACGTTCGCGACTCCGCCAAAGACCAGAGTTCCGCATGCGAACCCTGCATATCGAACGCGACGACCCTATCCCCGACCTTGCGGTTTCTGACCTCCGCCCCGATCTCGATCACGGTTCCGGATGCCGCATAACCGACTACCCAAGATGGATGGGGCGGCGGTGTAGAGCGACGGTTGATCAGATCACCACCCTCGAGCGAAATGCCTTCAACGGAAATCAGCACTTCACCTGGACCAATAGCGGGTCTTGGAAGATCGATGTATCTCAAAACACTAGGCGCGCCGGGTGTATCGTAGGCTGCTGCTTTCACAATTTATCTACTCCTTGTCCGAATCAAGCTGTGGATGAGTGCGCTGAACCTGCTACGACTGAAGCAACTTCTCGGCACCAAGTCGGCCTCAAGATCCGTTCCAGCTAGCGTATTCCCGTAGCGAAACGACACTGATTCAGAACGTCGATTTATCGACGTTGTTCCATCGGTTTCAGATAAGTGAACCTACGTAGGGAACTACTAGCCCGTGGTTTTGGACCAGCTTCCCGCGCCGCGTTCAAGCGGCGGTTTGATCGAAATAGATTCGCCAGGGTACACAATGTCGACCTTGCGCTTGGCGTTGATAGACGGACGTACCTGGGGCTGGAGCGTGTCGGCATAGGTATGCGCTAGCGAGCAAAGCGCACCAGAGCATCTAAGCCCGCGGCAGCGTTTCCAACACCTGCCGATACAGCCCCTGCAGGCGTTGGGCATCGTCTTCTTCGAACGCCTCCTGCTGCAGCCGACGGGCGAAAACGTCCTCCACGCTCAGCTCGTCCAACGTCTCCCGCGCTTCGCTGGCAAGGCTTGCTGCCGCGTTGCCACGTTCACGGCGGATGCGCAGCACGTCCACTGGCAGCCCTTCGCAGAGGGCGTTGATGCGGCTTTGCAGATCGCTCAGGTAATCGTCGCTGCTGACCTGCACCTCCAGCCAGACCGGGCGTTCGGCCGTGCCTTGTGCGGCCTGCTCGGTGATGGCACCGGCCAGCTCCTTGAGCGAGCCGCGCAGGCTGGCCATGGGCTGGAACACCGGTACGGGCAATGGCGTGATCGACTGCAGTGCCCCCTCGGCGAAGTCCAGCAGCAGAACTTCCTTCTGCTGTCGCGCCTCGTCGAAGGACAGGGCAATCGGCGAGCCGCTGTAGCGGATGTGCTCCAACCCGCCAACCTTCTGCGGGCGGTGGATATGGCCAAGGGCGATATAGTCGGCCGGTGGGAAAGCGCTGGTGGGGAATGCCTCCAGGCTGCCGACGTAGATTTCGCGCACCGATTCGCTGGCGCTGGCGCCCACGGTGGTGAGGTGGCCGGTGGCGATGATCGGCAGGGCCAGCCCGAGCGCCTCGCGCTTGCTCAGCGCCAGTTCGTACAGGGCCTGGTAATGCTCGGCGATGGCTTGCTGCAGCGACTGTTGCTTGTCCTGCGCGCTCTGCCCGGCCTGGCTGGCCATGACATCACGCGGACGAATGAACGGGATGGCGCAGAGGGTCGCGCCCGGCTGGCCCGTGCGATCACGCAGCACCAGCACCTGCTCGACCGGATCGACACCCACGCCCGGCACCACGCGGGTGCCCAGTTGCGCCAGCAGGCTGCGGCTTTCGCCGAGCATGGCCGGCGAGTCGTGGTTGCCGCCGAGCACCACCAGCGCACAGCCGGCATCGCGCAGGTCGACGACCAGCCGGTAATACTGCTCGCGGGCGTAGCTGGGCGGCGCGCCGGTGTCGAACACATCGCCGGCGATCAGCAGCACATCCACTTCATGCGCGTGTACCTGTTCCAGCAACCAGGCGCAGAACGCCTGGTGCTCGGCCTGACGAGTCTTGCCCATGAAATGCTGGCCCAGATGCCAGTCGGAGGTGTGCAGGATGCGCATGCGAAAACGACCAAAGCGAAAAACCCGCCTACAGTGCCTGCGCAGCTGGATGCTGGCAATGCCGGGCGCCGCATCACATCCGGTTACACAGCCGCAGGCGTTGCGGCTACTGGGTTGAAGGGCGTTCTTGCCCGATCCTGCCGCGTCTCGATACGAACCTAGGCCCCGCTCGCCAGTCGGAAAAAAATCGCCACCCCGTGAGGAGCTTTTCCCGATGAGCGCTCTATCCGTTCGCGGCTTCGCCTCCCTCACCCTGCCCGTCGGATTGCTGGCCGGTCTGCTGATCGGCCCCGCGCAGGCCCAACAACCAGCGCGGCTCGACGTGCCCTACGTACCGACGCCGGAGCCGGTCGTCGCGCACATGCTCAAGCTGGCGGAAGTCGGCCCGGACGATTACCTCATCGACCTGGGTTCGGGCGACGGCCGCATCGCCATCTCCGCGGTGCAGGATCATGGCGCCAAGGCTGCACTCGGCATCGATCTGGACCCCGAGCGGGTCAGAGAAGCCAAGGAAAACGCCAAGCGCGAGGGCGTGACCGACAAGGTCACCTTCGAGCAGGGCGACCTGTTCCAGAAGGATATTTCCGAGGCCGACGTGCTGACCATGTACCTGCTTTCCACGGTCAACATGCGCCTGCGCCCGGTGATTCTCGACACGCTAGAACCCGGCACTCGGGTGGTGTCGCACGCCTTCAGTCTCGGTGACTGGGAGCCTGATCAGAGCGATGTGATCAACGGCAGCTCGGTATTTCTGTGGATCGTGCCAGCCAAGGTGGCGGGCCAGTGGACCCTCGAACTCGATGGCAAACGCTATCAGGTCGAACTCGATCAGCGCTTTCAGAAAGTCACGGGCACGGTCGAAGGCCATCCCACTGGACTCAGCGGCCAGTTGAAGGGCAACGAACTGCACTTCACCCTCGACGACAGGCTGTATGTCGGCCAGCTCAATGGTGATCGCATTGAGGCGGTGCCGGCGGACGGCGCGCAGCAGGGTTGGGTCGCGTACAGGAGCTGAACCATGACCTCGCTAGCGTCCTCCCAGCGCGCCGGGCTTTCGGTCGTCGATGCCGTGGCCATGCTGGTCGGTGTGGTGATCGGTGTCGGCATCTTCGGCTTGCCGCCGCTGGTGGCGCAGCATGCCAGCAGCGCCGAGCTGTACCTGGCGCTGTGGCTGGTCGGCGGTTTGGTGATGCTGATCGGCGCGTTGTGTTACGGCGAGCTGGGCGCAACGCACCCGGACCAGGGCGGTGAATACCATTATCTGAGCCTGGCCTGGGGGCCGCAGATTGCCCTGCTGTTCGCCTGGGCTCGCGGCACGGTGATCCAGACCGGCGCCATCGCCGTGGTCGCCTTCATCTATGGCGACTACGCCCAGCGCCTGCTGCCGCTCGGCGAATATGGCGGTGCCTGGCATGCAGCCTCGGTAGTGGTCGCGCTGACCCTGCTCAATGTGCTCGGCACGCGCGAATCGCGGCGGGCGCAGGTGTTCTTCACCGGGGTGACGGTGCTGGCCCTGCTGACGGTGGTGCTCGCTGGCCTGGCGCTGGCCGAACCGCAGCCGACCGCTGCCACCTCGGCACCTGCCGGCGGCAACCTGGCCGGCATGCTGGGCATGGGCATGGTCTTCGTGCTGCTCACCTACGGCGGCTGGAACGAGGCGGCCTATCTGTCCGGCGAGTTGCGCAACCCAGCGCGCAACATGAGCCGCGTGCTGCTGATCGGCACGGCGGTAGTGACCGCCATCTACCTGCTGGCGAACCTGGTCTTTCTGAATATCTTCGGCCTCGACGGCCTGCGCGAAAGCGATGCCGTGGCAGCGGACCTGATGAGCATCGTCGCCGGGCCAAGAGCAGAAGCACTGCTGGCGCTGTTCGTCTGCCTCACCGCCTTAAGCACATTGAACGCCACCCTGTTTACCGGCGCGCGGGTCTATTACGCGCTGGGCCGCGACGTGCCGCTGCTGGCCTTCATCGGCCGCTGGAACGAGCGCGGCGCCACGCCGGTGCGCGCGCTGTTGTTGCAATGCGCATTCACCCTGCCACTGATCCTGTTCGGCGCGCTGAGCGAGAACGGCGTGGAGACCATGGTGGCCTACACCGCCCCGGTGTTCTGGCTGTTCATGTTCCTCATCGCCCTGGCGCTGATGCGCCTGCGCCAGCGCCAGCCCTGGGTGCGGCGGCCGTTCAGCGTGCCGCTGTATCCGCTGACGCCGATCCTGTTCGCCGCGACCTGCCTGGGCCTGCTGTATGCCAGCACGCTCTACGCTGGCAGTGGCGCATTGCTCGGCCTGCTGGTGCTCGGCGCCGGCCTGCCGCTGTTGGCCCTGCAACGCCCACAACCGGAGCCGCAAGGCGAGCACGCCGAGTAGCGCTACATCGCCCAGTCCTTGACCACCACATGAGTCTTGACCTTCTGCATGCCGGGAAACGCCTCGATGGCGCCGCGCACTTCGCTCAGGCGCATCATGCTCGGCGCTTCGATGAACACCAGCATGTCGGTTTCCCCGCTGATGCCGCTGCAATGGCGCACTTCGGGCAGCGCGCGCATGCGCTCGACGTATTCCTCGCAACGCCCGCCCTGATAGAAAAGCTCTAGAAAGGCCTTTACCCCCGCCTCGCCCAGCTCCGCCAGCTGGGCGTGATAGCCACAAATCACCCCGCTGCTCTCCAGATGGCGAATCCGCTCGCTGACCGCCGAACGTGAGAGATTCACCTCACGTGCGATCTGGCTGATGGAGGTACGCGCATCGCTGCGCAGCAGAGCGAGGATCTGGCGATCGAACTTGTCCACGGGCTTCTCGGGCGGCAATCAGTTTGACGGGGAAAACCACCATTTCGTCGGCAAAAGGCGCCAGCCTGCAAACGGCCAGCGCTCTACCATGGCGGTATCGGAAAGAGGACGAGCATACCCCATGAGTCGCTTGAACAAGGAGTTGGGCCTGCTGCAGGGCATCGCGCTGCTCAGCACATCACTGCTCGGCACCGGCATCTTCGTGGTGCCGGCACTGGCGGCCACCGCGGCTGGCGAGGCCTCGCTGTGGGCCTGGCTGCTGCTGATTTCCCTGGTGTTGCCGGTGGCGTTCACCTTCGCCCAGCTGGGCAAGCGCTTCCCCCATGCCGGCGGCGCGCCGCACCTGATCGGCCGTGCCTTCGGCCTGCGCATGGAGGGCGTCAGCGCCCTGCTGTTTCTCGCCGTGCTGCCGGTCGGGCTGCCGGCTGCCCTGCATATCGCCAGCGGTTTCTGGCTGGCCTTGTTCGACCTTGATCGCACCGGCCTGCTGCTCATCGAACTGGCCACGCTGGGCGCCATGCTCGTGCTCGGCCAACGCCCAGCGAAAGCGTCGGGCACGCTGCAGGGGCTGATCGCCGTGGCCATCGTCGCCAGCGTGGCACTGATCTGGTGGGTCGGTGACCTGCCGCGCGCCAGCCAACCGCTGCTGCCGGCGATGGACGGGCAATGGCACTTGCTGCCTACGGCGCTGGCAGTCATGTTCTGGTGCTTCGTCGGCATCGAGGCCTTCACCCATCTGGGCGAGGAGTTCAAGCGCCCCGAGCGTGACTTCCCGTTGGCGCTGCTGCTCGGCGTGCTGCTGGCCGGCCTGGTGTACTGGGCCTGTTCAGTGGCGGTGCTGAGCTTCGCCACCTATGGCGACGTGCACAGCGATACCGCCGCCCTACCGCGTTTGTTCTCGCTGCTGCTTGGCGACCAGGCGCGCGTGCCGGTGACGGTACTCGGCTACCTGGCCTGCTTCGCCTCGATGAACGTGTATATCCAGGGTTTTGCCCGGCTGATCTGGAGCCTGGCCGACGAGGGCCGCCTGCCTGCCAGACTGGCAGCACGAAATCGCCATGGCGTTCCCGGCAGAGCGTTGCTGCTGGTGGTGATCAGTTGCGCACTGTGCACCACGCTTTCCGCCTCGTTGAACCTGTCGGTGGACGACCTGATTCGCTACGCCAACGGCAACTTCGTGCTGATCTATCTGCTCAGTATGGCCGCTGGCTGGGTGCTGCTGCGAGGCTTCTGGCGCCTGCTCGCAGGGCTTAGCGCAGTGCTCTGCGCTGGCGTGTTGCTCATGCTCGGCGGCGATGCCCTGTACGCCGTGGCGCTGCTCGGCGCGTTGCTGCTGCTCGATCGCCTGCGCGTCATGCACAAGGCCATGACCTGACGCAACCGCTCTGCCAGCGCAAGGTTACCTGCACCTCCACGGCCGTTAGGGGTCGAAAACGGCGTAACCCGAGCGACGACGCAGCCAAGGCGTGACCTCCGTCGCTCAGGGGTTCTATCCTTGAATCGAGAATGCCGAAAGGATGCCCAATGCACCGCGTACTGAACGATCTGAAAATCATGATCCTGACCAACCTGTGGATCGTCCCGGTGGTTGGGGTAATCGTCTGGGCCTTGTTCCAGTTCGTCCCGCCACCGCCGCAGATGAGCGCGAGCATGGCCACCGGCACGCCGACCGGGGCCTATCAACAGTTCGCCGAGCGCCTGAAGGAAGAACTGGCCAAGGAAGGCTTCGAGCTCAAACTCGTACCGACCTCGGGCTCGCGTGACAACCTGGAGCGCCTGCTGGCGACGAACCCGCAAGTCGAAATCGCCCTGGTGCAAAGCGGTCTGGAGCGCCAGCTTACAGCCGCGCAGCAGCGCCAGTTGGAAAGCCTGGGGGCCATTTATCAGGAACCGCTGTGGCTGTTCTACCGACGTGACGTGGAGCTTGATCGCATTGCCGACCTGCTGCCACTGCGCGTCGGCTTGGGCGGCGACGGCAGTGGCACCCGCGCTGCCAGCGATGCCATTCTCGGCGCCAATGCCATCGCCCCCGAGCAGTATCCGGACACCTGGCAGAGCGTCGGCGGCGGCAAGGCGGCCCGCGCACTGATGGCCGGCGAGCTGGATGCCGCGTTCTTCGTTGGGCCTGCGGAAAACGCCCTGGTACAGCAACTGGCCGCCAACCCGAACATCGTCCTGGCGCATTTTCGCCGCGCCGCCGCCTATGAGGCGCGCCTGCCGTTCTTCAATCGGGTGGAGGTCGGCGAAGGCCTGCTCGACCTGGCCAGCAACGCGCCGGATCGCGATATCGTCACCCTCGCGCCCGTCGCGACGCTGGTGGTCAACGATGAATTCAACCCCGGCCTGGTGCCGCTGTTTCTCGAGGCCACCCGCGAAGTGATGAGGAAGGGCACGCTACTCGACGCGGCCGGCACCTTCCCCAGCGCCGAGCCGCGCACCTTCGACCTGCACAAGGACGCCAGGCACTACTACGACAAGGGGCTGCCGATCCTGCAGCGCTACGTGCCGTTTCGCATCGCCTCGCTGGCGGACCGCTACATCATCCTGCTGATCCCGCTGATCGTGGTGATGATTCCGCTGCTCAAGGCCGTCGGGCCGCTTTACCAGTGGCGCATCCGCGCGCGCATCTATCGCTGGTACAAGTACCTGCGCGAGATCGACCGCAAGCTGCATGCCGGCTCGCTGCCCGACGAGCTCGACAGCGAGATCGCCCGCCTGGAGCACCTGGAGGACGAGCTGGCATCCGTGGAAGTGCCGCTGTCGTATTCCAACCAGCTGTACGAGTTGCACCTGCACGTACGCTACGTGATCGAGCGACTGCGCGAGTTGCAGCAGCGGGGTATCACAAAGTGAGTTAAAGAGGGACAAGACCCGCGATGGAGGTGACGTCAAAAGGGCAATGTGCTATCAAGCAGCCTGGATTTACAAAAGGCCAGGATTGCCATGTCGGAAGATTTTGCCCTTCTGCTGCTCGAGTCCCCATGGTGGACTCCGAAGTCAAACCCCACTCGTGCTTCTGCGCTTCCTTTCTTTCAGAGCCTGGAGCGCCTGCACGACTACTTCAATATCTACTACTCAACCTTCTATGACACATCAGGCTTCGAAAGAGCCTTGGCGGAAGACCTGATTCATACCGAGGAGAAACGCCAGCTTCTCTATATCGGCGCCCATGGTACCGAAAACCGAATCGCCAATGGCCGAGCCAGCACCGTTCTGGAAAAGGTCGCGTTGTATGGCGACAAGATCGAAGGCGTCATTGTCAGCAGTTGTCTGGTCGGCGCGCGTGACTCCAACCTGTGGACTCCCCTGCTGGTCAACAAGACCCGCTGGGCATTCGCCTACCGTCATTCCGTCGACTGGCTGACCACCCAGTTGGTTGAACTGGCCATCCTCGAAGAACTGGCCCTGGCTCCTGAAGGTTACGCAGACGACCGGGAAGAACTGCTGGAGCTGTTCTCCCACGCCCTGAACAAATTTAATCCGATGACGCCTGTCGGCAAAAATGGCGAGCCCCTATCCGACTGCATCAGCCTGATGCAACGCGCCAAATACAAGCGTTTTCCGGAAAATATTACCCAAGCCTTGATCGAAAAGACCTGGGCAAATTAAAAATAGTTATTTAGAAGAAAAAATTATGCCAGCCCCATATAACGAATTAAAAAAACGCAGTTGCTTCAGCGACCAGCCGATCACCTCCAGCAATGACGATCACCTAAAGAACAACCAGTACGCTAAAGGACTGCTGGAGTTTATTAAAACTGCTGACGCGCCTATTACCATTGGCATCCAAGGTGGCTGGGGAAGCGGCAAGACCAGCCTGATCAACCTTCTCCAGCATGAACTCGAAGCGAATGGCGATAGTCTTTGCATCAACGTTAATGCTTGGCAGCAATCCTTGTTTGCCAATTCGGGAAAAAGTGGAGAAATTGCACTATCGCTGCTCGAAAATGCCTACGACGAGCTAATCGACCAGATCAAAGAAAAGGGAAAATCTGGAAAAATAAGAATAAACGAAGAGCAAAAACAAAATATCATACGACTAGGGAAAACAGTCATCAGGCTAACAGCAGCCTTTACGGGAATACCTTTACCTGCCGGCAGTGAAGAGCCTGAAAAGGCGCAGCGTACATCCAAAGCCTTCAAACGACTCCGGTATGACATGAGTGAGGCCATCCGCTCATTGATAATGGACGACACAAACAAGCTAGAGAAAATTGTTATATTCGTCGATGATCTTGATCGAATTCAGCCAGAAACCGCAGTGGAAGTTCTAGACGTACTAAAAAACGTGTTCGACATCGAGCATTGCATTTCCGTTCTAGCCATTGACTATGATGTCGTCATCAAAGGCTTGAGGAAGAAATTTGGTGAGCATGGAGAAAATCAGCGGGAGTTCCGTCAATACTTCGACAAGATCATCCAGATCCCCTTTTCCATGCCGGTAGGGGCTTACCGGCACAATATCCCAGTTCTGCTGGAGCGCCTAATTGAATCGGTGCTGCCCAACACAATGGCAGAACAGAATCGCGAAGATTTCCTTGAGGATATTGCTCGTATTGTACTTCTAGCCACAGATGGCGTGCCCAGAAGTATCAAGCGCATCGTAAATACCGTCTCACTCCTGAGCATCATCGAAGCCGCGACACCAAATGATACGGACAAGACCTCACACCATGCCAGCGCCTCGAAAGAGCTGCAACTCAAGATACTATTGGCTGTCGTCTGCTTGCAAGTCTCCTTTCCTGATATACACAAATCTCTGTCCAAGCTACCGAATATCGGGCAGTGGGACGAGGAAACAACCCGCAGCGCCTGGCAACTGCCAGTAAACGAGGAAGACGAGCATCTTGAAAACCTGGAAGACGAATTTAGTTCCTACGACTGGGAGCCATCCCTTTTAAAGCTAATCTTGCACTTCGGGCTAGCAACAAAAGCCATTGAGATTCGTGACATCATCTGGGAACTGAAGGAGCTATCCAATGCCCCAGGAGGCCTGCATGCGCTGAGAAAAACACTGCGCTCATCCAGCATCACAGATACCGACAGCACTGACAGTCAAAGTCCTATATTGAATATAACCAAAGAAGATGCCCACAAGTATTGCCGGAACCTACTGGAAACCCTTCTTGCACGGGTTGGAAATGACCAACTGGGCCGAATACATGGACGCAAAGCTACCAAGGTGCATGGAGACGTGTGGACACTAGAACATACTGGGGTGACGAATTATCCCATCCGCCCAAACGGACTTGAGCGGGTAGATATCACCTTGGACATGGAGGACGGTAACCCCTGTTTCACGATTGACTTCCTTGTGCCAAAGGCCAAACGCAATCCCACCCTATTCAGGAATATATCCGACGCAGGCTTCCGTCATCGAGGTCAGGACGGATGGTTTGGCATCGATCTACCCGAGAATTCTACAGGCGGCCTGGAGCCGAATATGGAAGGTTTCGACAAAGAAACCCTGCCGCACATCCGCAAGCTGTTGGACGTCTTGGGCTGATCGCGCATGCACCTTGACCAAGCCAAAATCGCCATGATGCACCTGCTCAACTTACTGATTGCAGGCGGGCTGGATGAGCGATTTACCCGTGCCAATCCCAAGCTGCCGCACTCGCTAGTGCGGCTGACCTTGGGCTGGCTGTTCCCGATGCTCGACTTTGTGATGACCGGCGACCGCCAGATCGGCTCGCAGCATCGAGAGTTCATCAACACCATCCTGGTCAACAGCCTCAGTGCAAGGACGTTGAACCTGGCCGATAGTGCCCTGCGCGACCGCAATATGTCGTTTGATCCACAAGTGCTGCCAGCCTTCCTGCTGATCGCCGAGCGCCTGCAGCCAGGCTTCTGCGAAGAAGCCTATCCCTGCCTGGACGAGTTGATCCAGGCAGCCATTGCCTGGGACGGCGACAAGACTCCTGATGACATGGATCGGGCGGAACAGGTGCTGGAGCCGATTCGCAAGCACTTCAACCTCGAAACCGGGCCTCGTTCCAGCCACTCGCCTCTAGCGCCCGGCGAAGCGTTGAAGGAGCTGGAAACTCTGGTGGGGCTGGATAGCGTCAAACGCGAGGTGCGTAACAGCGTCAACTTCGTTCGCTACACCCTCAATCGCAAAGAAAATGGTCTGCCGGTACCACCGATCTCCATGCATATGGTCTTCACCGGCAACCCCGGTACGGGCAAGACCACTGTGGCGCGACTGATCGCCGATATTTACCGCGATATCGGCCTGTTGCGCAAAGGCCATCTAGTAGAAACAGATCGCTCGGGAATGGTCGGTAAGTTTTTGGGCGAGACGCCTGGGTTAGTTCGCGAAGTCGTCGAAGGCGCCTTCGGCGGCGTGTTGTTCATCGACGAAGCCTATGCCCTAGTGAAAGGCCGAACCGATAGTGACTACGGCTATGAAGCAGTGGACGTTCTGCTCAAATTGATGGAAGACCACCGTGACGACCTGATCGTGATAGTTGCCGGCTACACCGAGGAGATGCGGACGTTCATCGAGTCCAATCCCGGCCTTAAGTCGCGCTTCACCCGTTATATACATTTTGACGACTACGAACCTGCGGATCTCTTGCGGATTTTCCGCCGCCTATGCGACAGACACGAGCTGCGCTTTCGTGCCGAGGCTTGGCAAAAGAGCGCACAGGTCATCAAGAACCGTTGGATTAGGCGCGGCGAGCATTTCGGCAACGCGCGGGAAGTCCGCACTTTCTTCGAAGAGGTAATGCAGGCCCACGCCAACCGGTTGGCACAAATCGACAACCCCAGCCGCGACCAACTGCGCACGCTGACCGTGGAGGACATCCCAAGTGAGTAGCGAGCAGTTGAAAACCAGCCTGCGCCACACCCACGCCTACATAGAAGCCTACGGCGTTGAATTGCTAGCAGATGTGGAAGGTTTATTCCGCCAGGCTCTGGATCAAGTTGATGAGGACCCCACGGAAAGCACGCAGGCAGATGTCGCGATCCACTTCGACGCGCCTGCCGAACCGCCTCCAAGCCTCTTTCAAGCAGCGCAACCGCCACACGAGGAGCGCCCCATAATTCAAGAAAACGCCCTAGAAACACTCGCCAACTGGCATTTTTATCTGCCGGCTATCCTCGGCGGCGTAGCTGTTGCGGCAATTCTATTTCGAGGTTGGTTTTCATGAGTAAAAGACAGCGCCGCTCACTGCACGGTAAAGCCTATACGGTCCTGGACATCTGGCACGCCATAAGAGTCACTGCCGGCTGCTGGCTGAGTATGTTCTTCAGCCTGCTACTGTCGGGAGGTCTGCTGATCTGGCTGCTGCTGAGTGATTTTCGCCCGGAGATATGGGTCTATATATGTCTCTACGGCAGTCTGTTTTCGGCCAGCTTGTTTGCCTGGCGAGTTTGGCAGGCGCAGTCCGCTGGCATCCGCATCGATCCGGTATCTAGCACTCTTACCTTCAGCGCCGACGATCTAGAAAACAACCTGCATGACATTCTCAGCCTCCGGCGCTTTTTCGATCATGCCAGACGTATTCGGGTCGCCATCAGCGATATAGAACGACTGGATAACGATACCCAGCGCATCCGACGAGGTAAGAGCAGCCGCAGGCAATACGGGCTGAATCTGTCCGGCGACTTCGGCTCCTATCAATTGATGTTCAGCCACAAGCAGAAGCGTGACGAGTGTCGGGCATTGCTCGTGCAAGTCATGAGTCGAGTCAAAGGTCGAGCGCCATCACGCGACGCCAACATCGCCTTCCCCGAGTGATAATCCCATGAGCAGAAAGAAGAAACAGGAAGGTAATCCGGCAGGGCTGGTGCTGTGGCTGCTGGGCTGGATCGTATTTCTACTAACCATTCTCGCTACCTCCTTCATCTGGCTGGGCTGGCTGATATGCGAGTTTCTCTATGCCAAGCATCCGCGCACTCCTGACGAGGCGGAAATACTACTCGACGGGGAGGAGTGCCAAGAGCTATCCGAAAACAAAGCCCGCACCGTTGCAATAAGCGCTCGACTCGAACAGATAGAAGTAGAGGGACGAAAATTGCGACGTCGTAAGGATGGTCTGTTCCATGCGGGTAGCGCACTAGGTGCCCGGCTGAACACGGAAATCGCCGCACTGACAGAGGAGCGCAGTGATTGCCAGTCCATCTGTCATGAGCTATGGCAACTCCCCGAACAACGCCTGCGAGAGTGGTCTGCACCATTGTCACGTCTGCTCGGTTTCCGCTGGGCTATTTCGACTTATGTAACGTGCCTGGCTTACGGTTCGATTCTGATGCCATCCTCGGCTAAAACCTTGCACGGAGTGGTACTGCGCAATTTGGGTGATTATCTGCCTGCCGTGTCTTTCCCGCTCTACGGAGCCATGGCACTAGCCAGCGCCGTGGCAATTTGCTTTGGCGGTGGAGCCTATTTGTTCTACAGCCGGTACATCCACGATCACTATTCAGTCCAACTGGAAGCCACCTGAAGACAACCTCTTTGAAGATAGACTTCAGATCTGCGCCTTGAACCAAACCGTGCTTAGGGGCGGCGGGTTGCCGAGATCGAATGGGGGCGGATCCGCCACCTTCGGGTAAACTTCGCCTCCTGTTTCATCTGCCCACGAGACCGCCATGCCGATCCGTCACTGCATCGTCCACCTGATCGACAAGAAGCCCGACGGCAGCCCTGCCGCACTGCACGCCCGCGACAGCGAACTGGCCACGTCGCAAGCCATGGAAAACCTGCTGGCCGACCTCAACGAAAGCTACAACGCCAAGCAGGGCAAGGCCTGGGGCCTGTTCCACGAGGAATCCGGCGCGTACCCGTTCAGTGGCTGGCTCAAGGCCTATCTCGATGGCGAGCAGGATTTCACTGCCTTCAGCCGCCAGGCCGTCGAGCAGTTGCAGAAGCTGATGGAGGAATCCAACCTGTCCACCGGCGGCCACGTGCTGTTCGCCCACTATCAACAGGGCATGACCGACTACCTGGCCATCGCCCTGCTGCACCACAGCGAAGGCGTGGCGGTGACCGACGCATTGGACGTGACCCCGGCCAAGCATCTGGACCTTGGCCAGTTGCACCTGGCCGCGCGCATCAACATCAGCGAGTGGCAGAACAACAAGCAGTCCAAGCAGTACATCTCCTTCATCAAGGGCAAGAACGGCAAGAAAGTCTCGGACTACTTCCGCGATTTCATTGGCTGCCAGGAAGGTGTCGACGGCCCGGGCGAAACCCGCACCCTGCTCAAGGCCTTCAGCGATTTCGTGGAAAGCGAGGACCTGCCCGAAGAGCAGGCCCGCGAGAAAACCAAGACGCTGGTCGGCTACGCCACCAGCCAGGCCAAGCTGGGCGAGCCGATCACCCTCGACGAACTCTCCGGGCTGATCGACGAGGAGCGCCCCAAGGCCTTCTACGAACACATCCGCAACAAGGACTACGGCATGGCCCCGGAATTTCCGGCGGACAAACGCACCCTCAACCAGTTTCAGCGCTTCACCGGCCGCGCCGAGGGCTTGTCGATCAGCTTCGAGGCGCACCTGCTGGGTTCGAAGGTCGAGTACGACGAAGGCCGCGACATGCTGATCATTCGCCAGCTGCCGACCCAATTGAAGGATCAGCTCAAGCGCCGTCAGGATTGATCGATAGCGGCTCTTGTAGCGTGGGCCGGACGGCGATCCGCTTTATTTCCTACGCCCACCCGGTCCGCCCGGCCCTATGCCCAGCCTGCGCCACCCTACGAACTGGCTAGACGCTTCGGCGCGGTTTACCCTGATATGACCGCGCCATCACACAAGGACGCGAAACGATGAAGACGATTGTGCTGCTGCTCGCCGCCCTGGCCCTGTGGCAACACTGGGACAAGGTCGAGCGCTGGATCGACCCGCCCCAGGCCCGCAATGCGAGCGGCGAAGTGGTGCTCTATGCCACGCAATGGTGCGGCTATTGCGCCAAGACACGCGAGCTGTTCGCCGAGGACGGCATCGCCTATCGCGAAGTGAATATCGAGGCCGATGCCGCCGGCCGCTCCCAATACCAGGCGCTTGGCGGCCGCGGCGTGCCGGTGATCGACCTGCGCGGGCAGGTCATCCACGGCTACGACGTACGCGCCATCCGCGCCGCCTACTGACAGGCGGCGCAGCAAGCTTCAGCGCGCCTCGATGCGGAAGCCCAGGCGTGGGAAGTGCACATGCACGACGCCGGCGCGCTCGTCCTCGCGACGCAGAATCAGCTCGTCACGCCCGGCATGCAGCAGCTCGCCTTGTACCGGGTCGACACCATAGTCCACCGCCGCGATGCTCACCGCCTGGCCGGCCTCGAAGCCATTGGGGTCGACGAAGGCCTCGTCCGGCAGCGCCGTCGGCGTGGCAGCACGCGCCACCTCAATCGCCTGCTCGCTGCTCATCTCGCTCAGCGAGCCATGACCGAAGCCCAGCACCCGGGCGAGCCAGGCGGCGACCTCGGGGTAATCGTCGACCAGCGGCGAGGTCACCGGCGTGCCGCGCAGGAACCACAGGCAATGGGCCACGGAGAAGTCTGCGTGCGATGGCTCGCCGAACAGGAAATCACCCTGCTCGCACTGCAACTGACGCTGCAATGCGCCCATCAGCGCCGGCCACTGGTGCTTGGCCTGCTCCAGCGGCAGACGGATCGCCGTGCCGCCGGAGAACAGCGCACTGCGGTCGGCGGCGAAGGCCTTGGCGAACTCCGGCGGCACCTTGGCGAAGCGTAGCGCCATCGACTCTGGCTGGAATACCAGCGCCACGACGTGCTGGAACAGTACCGAGTCAGCCCATTGCGAGAGCAGGCTGACGTTGAACGCCTGGGCTTCGGGGAACAGCGCCGGCGTGGCCTTTTCGGCCTCCAGTCGGCGGGCGATCAGCGCCGTATCGCAGTAGATGTTAGCACCGACCTGCAGCACCGGCGTCTTGCGGTAGCCGCCGGTCAGTGCGGTGAGGTCGGGCTTGGGCATCAGCGGAGGGATCATCACCGAACGCCAGGACAGCTGCTTGAAGCCCAGCATCAGGCGGGCCTTCTCGGCGAACGGCGAGGTCGGATAATGGTGCAGGATCAGCTCGTGCATGGCGCGCTCCGCGACAAAGTCGAAAGCCGCAGCTTAACCGCCTCGCTTGGCCACGCCCACCGTCTCAGGGTGATGCAACGCTATCAACGGCCAGAATGAGCGCCTCTTTGGCGCTTTTGCTCAGGCGTTTGATCGCCCGCTCGCGCCGCAGCGCGTCGCCCTTGCCGGCACAGGCCTCGACATAGGCAAGCGCCAGCGCGGGACTGGTATGGAAGAAACGCGCGCCCTTGCCACTCTGGTGCTGGGTGAAGCGCCGTTGCGGGTCATCGCTGATACCGCAATAAAGAGCGCCATTGGCCGCACGCACCAGATAGACGAACCAGGCCTTTTCGACGGCCGCATTCATCCGCGTGCGGGGAACCACTCACGCGCCGAGCGCCACAGGCACATGCCGACGAAGTAAGCCGATGCCAGCCACCACAGCGCCAGCAGCCAGAAATGGTTGGCCGGGTACTGCAGAATCAGCAGCGCGCTGGAGAGCATCCAGACGAAGGTCACCAGGATGTTCAGCGGCATGAACTGGCGTACACGGAACGGGTGCAGGAACTTCATCTTGGTCAGGGTCAGGCCGGCCAGCAGCACGATCATGCCCAGGGTGATCCAGGGATGCACATCGAGGATGTAGAAATACAGCACCACCACGTTCCAGGCCGCCGGGAAGCCGACGAAGTAGTTGTCCTTGCTCTTCATGTTCAGGTTGCAGAAGCAGAACAGCGAGGACAGCAGGATCAGCCCAACGGCGAACAGCGGCGTGTAATCCGGCAACGGGATGAAGCGGTAGAGGAAAATCGCAGGGATGAAGACGTAGGTGAGGTAGTCGATCACCAGGTCGAGGGTCGAGCCGTCGAAGTGCGGCAGCACGCCCTTGACGTCATAACGTCGCGCCAGCGAACCATCCAGGCCATCGACCAGCAGCGCCAGGCCAAGCCACATCAGGCACTGCTTGGGTTGGCCGTCGAGTACAGCCAGCAGCGCCAGCAGTGCGAGGATCACACCGCTGGCGGTAACGGCATGAACCCCCCAGGCTTTGGCCTGTTTTACGGCAACGATCAGTTCGGTCACGGCAGGTCTCGATTGGCAGTGGAGGTGCGACACCCCATGTGCGCACGCTCATTATTGAAGGCTAAGACCAAATAGCCTACCACTGCGTTCCTTCGCCCGCCTTAGCGCGAAGCGCGGAATTGGACGAGACCGCGTGCCGCCTGTCGACGAATGGCGGCCTGAACCGGTGGCGCCCAGCCCAATAGCAGCCCCTTGCCACCCAGCGCCTGACGCGCCCATCGCCACAGATCGAAATGATCGCGATGTTCGACGATCAGTCCGTCGCGGAACACGAAGTGCGCCTGGATGTGGTTGACCACCTGACGACCAGTGGCACTGAAGCGGTAGCTGGCAATCCAGCGCGCACTGCCGGCATGGTCATCGGCGTGCACCGAGTCGAAGGTCAGCGAAAAGTCTTCGGCGCGGCTGCACAGCATGCACCACATATCCCCTGCCTCTGCGCCGCGCAGGCCGATGAAGACCGGGTCGGAGAACCGCACGTCCTCGGCGTAGCAGGCCGCCATGGTCTCGGCATCGAGCTTCTGGAAAGCGCTGTAGAAACGCTGGAGTAGTTCGGCGTTGGGGTGGCTCATGACTCGTTCCTGCGTGCGTTCTGGTGGTGACCGGCGCGTATGCGCGCTACGGCACGTGAATGCAGCCTAGTTTGTGCGCGGGAGAATCCGGTGACGACTGGCGATAAAGACAACCTTGTGTCAATAATCGCCAATCCACACAAGAGCCGGTTTTATGCTGCGCATCGCCCTTTACGTCTGCCCGCAAACCATCTGCCCCAGCCTGAGCATGGCGCAAGCCGCCTTCAGCCTGGCCAATCGCCCCGCCTATACGCCGTGCTTCGAGCTCTAGCGCTTCAGCCTCGATGGACAGTCCCCGCAGTTAGAGTTCGCGAAAATCCGGAACGAATGCCGCCTGCATATCTCAGAAGAGACCGACCACCCGAGCGTGGCCGGCACTCACCGCCCCATCTCCACGACACCGGACACCAAAACCAA